>DASSOE010000112.1:0-23750 GCA_035700945.1 Sphingomicrobium sp.
GTGAGCGCGGTGAAGAACGCGGCCGAGCTGTCGCCCTGGTGCCTCGCCGCGCTCGCCGACAAGCTGCCCGAGGGTTCGTACCGGGTCGTGGGGACAGTCCCCGAAGAAGAGGGGACTGTCCCCGCAGGGGACTGTCCCCCACTCACCAAGGCCGCGCTCGGCTGGCTGCTCGCGCAGCACCGGTTCGACGCGTACCGCTCAAAGAGGGACGATGGGGAGCGCGGGCCGCGCGTGCTCGTCAGCGGCGAGCCGGCGCGGATCGACGAGACGGTGCGGCTTGCCGAGGCGACCGCGCTGGTGCGCGACCTTGTCAACACGCCCGCTGCCGACATGGGGCCTGCGGAGCTCGAAGCGGCCGCGGCGGAACTCGCCCGGCGCTCGGGCGCGCAGTTGAAGGTCACAACTGGCGCCGAGCTTGCCGACGGCTATCCTTTGATCGCCGCGGTGGGCGCCGCCGCGACGCCCGAGCGCGCGCCGCGCCTCATCGAGCTCGAATGGGGCAGGCCCGATGACCCGCGCATCGCGATCGTCGGCAAGGGCGTGTGCTTCGACACCGGCGGGCTCGACCTCAAGAATGCTGGCGGAATGCGCATCATGAAGAAGGACATGGGCGGGGCCGCGCACGCGCTCGCGCTCGCGCAGCTCGTCACCGAAGCGCGCCTGCCGGTGCGCCTCCATCTGCTCGTGCCGGCAGTCGAGAATGCTGTGTCGGGCGCCGCCTACCGGCCCGGCGATATCGTCAAGTCCCGCAAGGGCCTGTTCGTCGAAGTCGACAATACCGATGCCGAAGGCAGGCTGATCCTCGCCGACGCGCTCGCCAAGGCAGCGGAAGGCGAGCCCGAGCTGATCGTCGATTTCGCGACTCTGACCGGTGCGGCGCGGGTCGCGCTCGGACCCGACCTCCCGGCGACCTTCGTCAACCGCGACGACCTCGCCGCCGAGCTGGAGGGCGCCGGGCGCGAGGTCGACGACCCATTATGGCGCATGCCGCTGTGGGATCCTTACGACGAAAATCTGAAGAGCGACCTCGCCGATTTGTCGAACATGGCGAACAACCCGATGGCGGGCTGCATCTACGCGGCCTTGTTCCTGAGGCGCTTCGTCCCGCAAGAGATTGCCTGGGCCCACCTCGACACCTGGGCGTGGCGCGAACCCGCGAAGCCGGGCCGTCCGAAGGGCGGCGAAGCGCTCGGCTTGCGCGCCGTTTTCGCGCTACTCGAACGGCGCTACCTGCAAAGTTGATCCTGCAGTTCGCGAAAATTCCAGCGTTTCGGTCGGATTAGCCTGCAACATTTCGGCGCCTTACCGGTTTATCTGGCTGCTACGCGGCACCCAGTACGGAGAGTGGCAGTAATGAGCGAAGTTTCGCTTACAGGGTGGATGAAGGCCCTCATCGCCTATGTCCGCTCGGGCGAACCGGATCTCACCAATCGGCAGATGGCGCTGCTGATGCTGGTCTATCTGACGCCCGGGCCGCATACGGTTCGCGGCCTCGCCCGTGTCCTTGGGGTTTCCAAGCCCGTTGTCACGCGCGCCTTGAACACGCTTGGCGCGCTCGGCTATCTCCGCCGGGAACGGGACCAGGACGACCGCCGAAACGTGTTCGTGGTCCGCACCAGCAACGGGGCAGATTTCCTTGAAGGCTTCAAGCGCAACCTCCGCGAGGGCGGCGACGGCTCCGCGGCGCACCGCCCGATCATCGGCCAGGCCCCGGCCTACGCCCACCAGCGCTGAGGGCTTCGCGCTTGCGGGCCCCTCGGACCTGCCCGACCCCGAGTTCAACGCCTATCGCAAGGATCTTGCCGACATCACGCTCGCGGGGCGCGTGATCGCCTCCCATTATGCCGAGCCGGTCGAACGCCGCGTGTCCGCCGCAACGGACCTGCGCAGCGGTCCTTCGGCCGCCGCTGAGCCGCTCCGCCCGCTGCGGCCGGGGGATCGCTTCCTGATGCTCGACGACAGCCTCGGCTGGGCGTGGGGCTATGCCGGCGACAATCGCCGGGTCGGCTATGTGCCGAGCGCGACCCTATCCGAGCACGGAGGTGTGTAGCCAGACGATGGTGTAGAGGCTGCTTCCGACGAGGATCACGAGCAGGCCGATGAGCGCCCAATCGCGCGCCGGCCATTTCGGCCGCCGGGCGGGGAACAGCAGCCAGGCCGAGAGCGCCGACAGGACAATCGTACCGATCGCGCCTTTCTGCATGAAAGTGACGATCACGGGGCGGACATGCTCGGTGCCCTTGGCGACACTCTCGCCGTGCGGGCTCATCATCAGCCCGATCCCCCAGGTCATCAGCGCCGCAAGAAGCAGCAGCCCGCCGAGGAACATCCGGCCGCGGCCGATCCCGCGGTTCCTCACATCTGCCCCCGCTGCCGCCGGATGGCGTACCATTTGGCGACGTTGGCATTGTGCTCGGCCAGGCTGTCGGCGAACACGTGCCCGCCGGTGCCGTCGGCAACGAAGTATAGCGCCTTGGTCTGCGCCGGGTGGAGCACTGCCTCGATGCTCTCCTTGCCGGGATTGGCGATCGGCCCTTCCGGCAGGCCCGCCTGCCGGTAGGTATTGTAGCCGTTGGCCGCGGCGAGCTCCGACTTCCTGATACGCCGGCCGAGCGGCTTTCCCTTGGTCACGGGATAGATAACGGTCGGATCCGCATCGAGCTTCATCCCGATTTTGAGCCGGTTGCAGTAAACCCCGGCGATCATCGGGCGCTCGGCGGGCTTGGCGGTTTCCTTCTCGACGATCGAGGCGAGGATCACCGCTTCCTCCGGGCTCGCGACCGGGCAAACGCCGCTCCGCTTCGGCCAGAGCCGCTCGAGCATCTTACTCATCGCTTCCTGCATGCGACTGGCCAGCGCGGCGCGGGTCTCCCCGCGCTTGTAGCCGTAGCTGTCGGGCAGCACCGACCCTTCCGCGATGCTCGGCGTCGGCCCGGTGAGATAGCGGTTCGAGGCAAGCTTCTCCTCGACGATGACCGACGGCATGCCCTCGGTCACGGTGATCAGCCGCTGGACCGGCTTGCCGTGCTGCAGCAGGTCCAACACGGCAGAGCCGCCCATGCCCCTGGGGATTTCGAACTCGCCTGCCTGGATTGGATCGCTCGAACCGAACAGCCGGGCCATGACGTAATAGGTCCGCGCGCTGCCCGGGATCGCGCCTTCCTTCTCGAGCTGGCGCGCCACCGAGCGGAGCGTCGTCCCCTCCTCGACGATGATGTCGTGCGGGCCCGCCTTCGGCCCGGGTGAGAGCCACAGCAGCCAGAGCCCGCCTGCGCCGACGAGCAGACCGAGGATGGCGGCGAAAAGGACCGCCCGGCGAAGCACGGACCTAGTTGACCGACTTCATGATCAGGCTGGCGTTGGTGCCGCCGAAGCCGAAGCTGTTGTTGAGCACCGCGCGGACGGGCCGTTCCTTTGCCTTGTGCGGCACCAGGTCGACCCCGGAGCAGCTTTCCTCGGGATCGTCCAGGTTGAGCGTCGGCGGCACGATCTGATCGCGCATCGCGAGGATGCAGAAGATGCTCTCGACCGCGCCGGCGCCGCCGAGAAGGTGGCCGATTGCCGACTTGGTCGAGCTCATCGAGACGTTGCCAATGGCGTTGCCGAGCAGCCGCTTAACCGAGCCCAGCTCGAGCTCGTCGCCAAGCGGCGTCGAAGTGCCGTGGGCGTTGATATAGTCGATGTCCGACGGCTGGAGCCCGGATTTCCGGAGCGCCATCTCCATCGCCCGGTAGCCGCCCGAGCCCTCCGGATGCGGCGCGGTCACGTGATAGGCGTCGCCCGACAGGCCGTAACCGACGACCTCGGCGTAGATGTTCGCGCCGCGCGCCCTGGCATGCTCATATTCCTCGAGCACCACGACGCCCGCGCCTTCGCCCATGACGAAGCCGTCACGGCCCTTGTCATAGGGGCGGCTCGCCTTTTCCGGCTGGTCGTTGAAATTGGTGCTGAGCGCTCGCGCCTGGGCGAAGCCGGCGATTCCGATCGGGCAAATCGTTGCTTCGGCACCGCCAGCGAGCATGATGTCGGCGTCGTCGTCGCGGATCATCCGCGCCGCGTCGCCGATCGAATGGGCGCCGGTCGAGCAGGCGGTAACCACCGCGTGGTTCGGCCCCATCAGCCCGTACTTGATCGAAACCTGGCCGGAGATGAGGTTGATCAGCCGCCCGTGGACGAAATGCGGGCTGACACGGCCGGGGCCCTTCTCGTGGAGTACCAGGCTTTCGCTTTCGATGCCCGGAAGTCCGCCGATGCCCGAGCCGATCGAGACGCCGGCGCGCAGCCGCGTCGCCTCGTCCATGTCGGTGAGGCCGGCATCCTCGACCGCCTGGCCCGCCGCATCGATCCCGTAGATGATGAACGGATCGACCTGGCGCTGCGTCTTGAAATCGACGCGCTTGTTGGGGTCGAAGCCATATTCATGATCCGACGGCTTCACCTCGCACGCGATACGGCATTTCTGGTCGCTGGCGTCGAAATGCGTGATCGGGCCCGCGCCGCTCCTGGACGCGAGAAGGTTTTTCCAGCTGGTCTCGACGTCGCCGCCGAGCGGCGTCACCAGACCCAGACCCGTCACCACCACACGGCGCATTTCTCAAACTCCCGAAACGAAAAGGCTCAACCCGCGAGGGCTGAGCCTGTGTCCTCCGAGACGCGGCTTCGACAAGCTCAGCCGCTCCTTAGGATGAGCGGATATTCCGCTCGTCCGCTCATGCTGAGGAGGCATTGAGCGACGTCGAAATGCCGTCTCGAAACATCAGCCCTTGTTCTGATCGATATATTCGATCGCGTCGCGAACCGTCGTGATCTTCTCCGCGGCATCGTCCGGGATCTCGACCCCGAACTCCTCCTCGAAGGCCATGACCAGCTCGACGATGTCGAGGCTGTCGGCGCCGAGATCGTCGATGAAGCTCGCATCCTCGGTCACCTTGTCCGGCTCGACGCCGAGATGTTCGACGACGATCTTCTTCACCCGATCGGCAGTCTCGCTCATGGAACGCTTCCTCCGTTTTGCTTTCGCGCTGCCCTAGCGATGCACTGGTAACGCCGCAAGTGGCGCGGGAAGCCATCGGCGGCTACGCGAAGCGCATGGAGTCCCGAGCGCTCACCGACGGCGAGATCGAGATCTGCCGAAGCGTGTTCGGCGATGCGATCGACTATTCCCAGGTGCGGCTGGTCAGGGGCAAATGGTGGCCGTTCCAGCCTCGCAACGCGGCGATGGCGCCCAACGGCAACATCTATTTCCATCCCGTCGCGGGCGGCTGGTCGGAAGATTTCTCCAGGGAGCCGCTGTCGCGCCAGGGCTTCTTCATTCACGAGATGACGCACGTCTGGCAGGCGCAACGCGGCGGCCGCTTCTACCTCCCGCTGATGCGTCATCCGTTCTGCCGCTATTCCTATGGACTCCGGCCGGGCAAGGCCTTCCGCCGCTATGGCCTTGAGCAGCAGGCGGAAATCGTCCGTCACCGTTTTCTTGCCGATCGCGGCGCACTCGTGCCGACGGTGCCTCCGCCAGACCTTCTGACCTTCGCCTGAAGCGGGATGCTGACCTTCGTCAGTGTTACGGTTGCGCAACAGGTGCGGCAGGAACGTTGCTTCGGCGGGTCCGCGCCCTTCCTCGCCAATTTGTTTCAGGCATAGTGTCGGCAAGGCAACAAAGATCAACCAGGGAGGTCTCATGCGCTCTTCGGCACTCTTGCTGATCGGCACGTCCGTGTTCGCCGTCGCCGCTCCGGCGGCCGCGCAGACGCAACAGGAGTCGGCGGCACAGGCCGCCAACCCGCAGCCGAATGTTTCGCGAGTCCCGCAAAACGTCATGGAAGGCGAGATCGTGGTGACCGCGACCAAGCGCGCGTCGACCGTCCAGGACGTCCCCTTCTCTATCAACGCACAGACTCAGGAAGACATCCGGCGCGCCAACGCCAGAACGCTCGAGGACATCAGCCACAACGTCGCCGACCTGACCGTCCAGAACCTCGGGCCTGGCCAAAGCCAGGTGTCTATCCGCGGCGTGTCGGCGGGCCAGGTCGTCCGCGACCAGCCGGGCGTCAAGGAGCAGGTCGGAATCTACCTCGACGAGACTCCGGTATCGCTGTCGCTGTTCACGCCCGACTTCGACCTGTTCGACCTCAACCGCGTCGAGACCCTGCGTGGACCGCAGGGCACATTGTTCGGGGCGGGCTCGGTCGGCGGAACGATCCGCTACATCACCAACCAGCCGAAGCTCGATGTCGTCGAGGGGCAAGTCGAAGGCGACGCCAACGTCTTCTCCGGCGGCAGCATGGGCTATGCGCTCAAGGGCGCGGTCAACGTGCCGCTCGCGCCGACGATCGCCGCGCGTATCGTCGCTTATGGCGAGCATTTCGGAGGTTTCGTCGATGCGGTCGGGCCGAATGACGGCAAGAACGTCAACGACGGCCACCGCATCGGCACCCGCATCTCGGTGCTGTTCCAGCCGATCCCCGAACTCAAGATCACGCCGCGCTTCGTCTATCAGGATTCGAAGGCGAACGGCTTCAACCGCGAGGAATTCTTCAACCTCTACGACAATCAGTTCACGACCGAGAACGACCTCGGTAAGGGCGAGCGCAAGGTCTACCTGAAGCTCCCGGAGAAGTTCCGCGACAAGACCGCGCTTGCCGACCTCGTCGCGAGCTATGACTTCGGGCCGGTGGAGCTGACCTCCGCCAGCTCCTATGTCCATCGCAACATCCTCGTCAGCCGCGACGCGTCGGCGCTCAGCGGATCGGTGAGCGTCGATCTCGGCCTCGGCGCGGAGGCGACCGATCTGCCGTCCAACCTGGTCGACACGACCAAGCTCAAGCAATTCGCGCAGGAAGTGCGGCTTGCGTCCACCGGCGCGGGGCCCTTTCAGTGGGTGTTTGGCGGCTTCTATAGCCACGTCGACCGCGATTATAAGCAGCGCCTCCCGACTCCCGGCTATGACGTTTTCGTCGACGCGGCGCTCGGCGCGGGCACGTCGGCCGCGGTCGACAACGGCTTCGGTCTGGTCGACAACCCCTATCACGCCGACTTGCCGTACGTGGACACGCAGAAGGCGTTGTTCGGCGAGGCGAGCTACAAGTTCAGCCAGTTCAAGCTGACCGGCGGCGGCCGCTGGTACAACTTCCACGAAAAGCGCCGCTTCCACTCCGGCGGCCTGTTCTCCGGCGGCGACGACCGCACCGACAAAACGAGCTCTAACGGCTTTTCACCGCGCGGCATCGTCAGCTGGGAGCCGAACCGAAACTTCAGCGTCAATCTGCAGGCGGCGAAGGGCTTCCGCCTCGGCGGCGTCAACGATCCGCTGAACATTCCGCTGTGCTCACCGGAGGACGCGGCGATCTTCGGCGGATATCAGTTCTATGACGACGAGACGCTGTGGAACTATGAGGCCGGCTTCAAATATTCGAAGCATGGCGTCACGTTCAATGCCGCCGCTTTCTACAATGATATCCGGAACTTGCAGGTCACCGCCGACGCGGGAAGTTGCTCGTCGCGTGTCGTGTTCAACGTGCCCAAGGCGCACAGCCAGGGCGTCGAGGCGGAATTGTCCCTGCATCCGCTGGTCGGGCTCGATCTGTCCTTCGCCGGCAGCGTCCTCAGCGCGAAGTTCGATTCGACGGTGACCACGGGTACGGGCGCAATTCTTGCGGGCATCCGCGAAGGCAACCGGCTGCCGACCGTTCCCAAATACCAGTTCGCGGCAACCGCCAATTACACGGCGCCGCTCAACGCCAACGCCGACTGGTTCGTGAACGGCAGCGTCGCACGGATCGGCAGCCGCATCACGCAGCCGAGCGACCAGGAGCCGGGGGCGGGCATATTCGGGCTGACCTGGTTCGATCCCGCGACAGGTCTGGCGAGCCCCCCTGGCGGCATTCCGACGGATGTCGGGTCGCTCGCGCTACCTGCATACACGCTTGTGAACGCGTCGGCGGGCGTTCGCTGGCTGAGCGGTCTCGAAGTGGTCGCTTACGTCAAGAACATCTTCGACGTCGATGCCAAGCTGTCGTTCGACCGCGAGCGCGGCGGACGCGCGCGGCTCGGCTACAATATCGGCCAGCCGCGGCAGTTCGGCCTGACGGTGCGGCAGAGCTTCGGCGGGCCCGTCGCGGCTCCGCCGCCGCCGCCGCCGCCTCCTCCTCCACCGCCGCCTCCGCCGGAAGCCGCTGCGCCTCCGCCACCGCCGCCACCTCCGCCGCCTCCCCCGCCTGCGCCGGTCGAGGGCGGCGAGCGCGGCTGACCGCGCGCGGATGTCCTTCGCGCTAACGCGCCGCTCGCTCCTTGCCGGGGCGGGCGGCGCAGCCGTTTCCCCTGCTGTCGCGACGACCTACAAGCGAACCATGAAGGATCATGTCGCGGTCGTGGGCGCGGGCGTGTTCGGCGTGTGGACCGCGCACCATCTGCTTCGGCAAGGCCACCGGGTCACGCTGATCGATGCGTTGGGCCCGGCGAACAGCCGGGCATCCTCCGGCGGCGAATCGCGGCTGACCCGCGCCGCCTACGGCAAGGACGCGATCTACACGCGTATGGCGGTGGATTCGCTGCCGCAATGGAAGGCGCTGAGCGCCGTCTCCGGCCTGCCGATCTTCATCGACTGCGGCGTGCTGTTCTTCTTTGCGGAAGAGGAGCCGTACGTCCGCGACAGCATCGCGGCGCACAAGAGCGCCGGCCTTTCGACCGAGATCCTGACCCAAAGCGAAATGGCGCGCCGGTTCCCGATGATCGGCTTCGACGGGATCAGCGTCGGGCTGTACGAGCCTGAATTCGGGGCACTGATGGCGCGGAGGGCGGTCCTAACCCTCGTCGACCGATTCGTTCGCGACGGCGGCACTTACCTGCGGGGGTCGGCTGTGGCGCCGGCAGGTCGCGAGAATGCGCTGCACGAGGTGGGCCTGTTATCAGGAGAGCGAATCGCCGCGGACCGTTTCGTGTTCGCGCTCGGCCCGTGGCTGCCCAAGTTGTTTCCCGACGTGATCGGCCCGAGGATCCTGCCGACCCGGCAGGAGGTGTTCTTCTTCGCACCACCGTCGGGCGACCGGCGCTTCGCGACCGGCGCGATGCCGGCGTGGGCAGATTTCAACGGTGGCGACATCTTCTACGGATTCCCCGACCTCGAGAGCCGCGGAGTCAAGTTCGCGCACGATGCGCATGGTGTCCCTGTCGATCCCGACACACAGGATCGGCGGCCCACCGAGGCCGCGCTCGCGGAGATCGTCGCGTTCCGCGACCGCCGCTTCCCGCTCCTCGAGGGGGCGCCGCTCACCGAGGCGCGGGTCTGTCAGTATGAGAACAGCTCGAACGGCGATTTCCTGATCGACCTGCATCCGCGCTGGAGCAACGTGCTGCTCCTCGGCGGCGGATCGGGGCATGGATTCAAGCATGGGCCGGAAGTCGGCCGCTATGCCGCGGGGCGCCTTCTCGGCTCAATCGAGCCCGAGCCCCGCTTCGGCCTTGCGACCAAATCGGCAACCCATCACCGCGAGGTGCATTGACCGTTCGGGATGGCCGAACAGCACCAAGTTCCCGAAACGACCTCCGAAGCGCGCAAGCGCACCGATTTCGCCGAGGACCGCACCGTCCTCGCCAACGAACGCACATTCGGAAGCTGGCTGCGCACGGGATTGGGGTGCATCGGCATCGGCCTCGGCTTCCATGCGCTGTTCGGCAGGATCGAGCCCATGTGGCTGCCGCACGCGATTGCGACCGCCTTTTTGCTGATCGCCATCGTCATCTTCATCGCCGCCGACCGCCGCGCGTGCACCGTCATCCACCGGCTGCACACGCACGAGGTAGAAACGGTGAAAATCGGCGTGCTCCGGTTCATCACCGTCGTGACGGTGACGGCGACGATCGCGCTGACCGCGGCGCTGTGGCTGCTCGCGCGGTGAGCGCTACCATTGGCTCCATTCGCCCAGCACCGTGCCGGTTACCGGATTTTGGATGGCGACCCGGTCGAGCTTCGCGGCGAGGATGCAGGCCGGCGGTCCGTCGTTAGCCGCGCAATGGACGACGCGCCCATCGGACAGCTCGTGAAAGCGACCGGCAATGACCAAGTCGAGGCCCTCTGTCGGCCTTTCGGCATCCTCGATTACCTTGGTCAGGTCGTACGACTTCTCCGGCCGTTGAACGCGCGATTCCTGGCTCGTGAAAAGCTGCGCGACGGCGATCGTCGGCTCCCTCGCATCGACGACCGCGAATTCCGGCGTCGGGCACCCGGGCGACAGCAGCAGCGGCCGCGCGATCGTGAATCCCACCACGCCCTCATAGCCCTTGAGCAGCAGGTCGCTCGACGGGACGCTCTCGGCCGACAGGTCGGCATCGAAATGAGCCCTCAGCGCGTGCTGCTTCTCGTCGTAGCTCCAGCTTCGCGCCTTCGTCACTGCTGCGCCCGGGCACCCGAACCGCAGCCGCAGCTCGAACTCGCGCCCTTTCAGCTGCTTTTGCGCGGCCGAATCGTCCTTGCCGAGAGCGACCGCGGACATGGCCCGCAGCGCCGCAAAGATCAGCTGCTCGCGCTCGAGCTTCGGCTGCGGCAGCGGAATCGCCCGCGCCGGTGGCTTTACAGGTGCCGCGGCCGGCCGATTCTGCGTCGCCGCCGGCTCATTTCGGCCGCAACCCGCCGCCGCCAGCACCGAAACCATCGCAGCGAGCAAGATGTAGCGCCTGTGCACCATCGGCCCTCTGTGCCAGAAGCGAGGCCCGCGCGCGAGAAGAACAGGGAAAAGTCCGTCCGCACATGACCTTCGACCAGCTCGTGACCTTGGCAGTGTTGGTCGCCGTCGTGGCCGCGCTGATTCTCGACAAGGGCCGAGCCGACGTCATTGCGCTCGCCGGAGCGGCGATGCTGCTGATCACCGGCGCGGTGCGGCCGGTCGAAGTCCAGGGCGCGTTCGCAAGCCCGGCGATCATCGCGCTCGCGTCGCTCTTCGTCATCGCCTACGCGATGGAGCTATCCGGGCTGCTCGATGCCGTGATCGAAAAGGTGGTCGCACTCTGCCGCCGGATCGGGACCGCCGGCCTGTGGGTGCTGATCGGCCTCGCCGGCGCTGCCTCGGCCTTCCTCAACAACACGCCGATCGTCGTCCTGTCAGCGCCCGTCGTTCGCGACGCCGCCAAGTCGCTGGGCCGCTCGCCCAAACGCTACCTCATCCCTTTGTCCTATGCTGCGGTGCTTGGCGGCTGCTGCACCCTCATCGGCACGTCGACCAACCTCCTGGTCAACGATATGGCCTCGGTTGCCGGGCAGCCGCGCTTCGGCATGTTCGAGATCACGCCGGTGGGGCTCAGCGTGGCGCTTGCGGGCGGGCTCTATTTGCTCATCTTTTCCGGGCGCCTGGTCCGCGTCGACGACGAGGCGAGCGCCAACGGCGAAAGCGCTGACGCATCGGAGCAGTACAGGGACGCGGGCCTCGTCGGCGGGCTGGTCGGATCGGCCGCGGCCTTCTCGAAAAGCGTGCCTTTGCAGCCGCTGCGCGCAATCGTGTCGCTTTCCGTGTTCATCCTCGTCATCCTGTTGTCCACATTGAACGTCGCGCCGATCGCCGCCTGCGCCTTCGCCGGCGCCGTGCTTCTGATCCTTCTGCGGATCATCACCGCCGACGAAGCCTATCAGGGGCTGAGGCCCGAGGTGCTGATGCTGATCGCGGGCATGGTCGTGCTCGGGATTGCGCTCGACCAGAGCGGCCTCGCCTCTGCCGCGACGGACGCGCTGATCGGGACGATGGAGTCGATGAGCCCGATGCTGGCGCTGATCATCCTCTACGGCGTCACGTTGTTCGCGACCGAGCTCCTGTCGAACGCCACGGTGGCGGTCCTTTTCACGCCGGTGGCGGTATCGATGGCCGAGGCCTTCGGCGTCAGCCCGCGGCCGTTCCTGGTCGCCATCATGATCGCGGCGAGCGCGGCCTTTGCGACCCCGTTCGGCTATCAGACCAACGTGCTCGTCTATCAGATGGGGGGCTATTCCTACGGCGATTTCCTGAAGGTCGGTCTGCCCCTGAACCTGATCACCTGGGCAGCCGCTGTCGTCGCGATCCAGATGTATTTCCCGTTCTGAGGCGAGCGCCACCGTCGATTGATTTGCCGGCGAAGGGGGCGCAGAAGCCGTTCGGTCCAGCAGGACCCACAGGGGGGACGCGATGCTTCGAGCATTGATCGGGATGTCGTTGGGCGCGGCCGCGCTCCAGGCACCGGCAGCCGCTGCGCAGCCCTCAGAAGGCCATTATCTCTTCGTCTTCTCGGGCGACCAGAAAGGCGTCGGCAAGGACTTTCTGGCAGTCATAGACGCCGACCCGTCCTCGCCGGGCTACGGCCGACTAGTCACCTCCGTGGCGACTGACCAGGTGAGCGTGCGCCCACATCATACCGAATATGAAATGCCCGCCGGCGGCCTGCTGTTCGCCAACGATTTCGATGCCGGGCATAGCTTCGTCTTCGATTTGCGCGACGCACTTCACCCCAAGGTCGCCGCCGAATTTGCAGAGCTCGCCGGCTATGCCTTTCCGCACAGCTTCGTTCGGCTCCCGGACGGGCATGTGCTGGCGACATTCCAGTACAAATCGGGCGCGATGCCGATGCACGGCAACATGATGGACGGGGCGACCGAGCGCAGCGGGTCGATCACCGGCGGCCTGGTGGAAATCGACGATTCCGGCCACGCAGTGCGTTCGGCGAGCAGCGCCGATCCGTCATTCCCGGATGCCGCCCTTCAGCCGTACAGCCTCGCCGTCCTTCCGGGGATCGACCGGATTCTCTCCACCAACTCGGCGATGCAGAACGACGGCCTGCTCCGCGCGACGACCGCCCAGCTGTGGCGGTTGTCCGACCTGAAGCTGCTCAAGACCTTCCACCTCGATCCGGGTCCGCAACTTTACGCGCACATCAGCCCCGAGGAGGTCCGCGTCGGCCCCGACGGCGCCGCCTACATCCAGACGCTCGCTTGCGGGCTTGAGCGAGTGAGCGGGATGGAGACGGACACGCCGAAGGCCGAGCTGGTCTACACCTTCCCGGGCAGCTGGTGCGGCGTACCGACGTTCGCGGGCCATTATCTGGTCGAAAGCGTGCCCGACATTCACGGTTTCATCGTTCTCGACATGAGTGACGGCGTCCATCCCCGGGAGGCGTCGCGGCTGGTGATCAGTCCCGACTATGCCGCGCACTGGACAGGCCTCGATCGCGCGACCGGCCGCATCGTGATCACCTCCGAGCGGCCGGGCGACCGCACCTATTTGCTAAAGCTCGATCCTGCCACCGGCGCTCTCAGCATCGACACGGCGTTCCGCGATGCGGAAGGCGTTCCGGGATTCAGCTTCGCCAGCCGGAACTGGCCGCATGGTTGGACCGGCGCGGGCAAGCCGCACGGCGCGGTCTTCTCGCGCTGACAAAGGTCAGTTCGGCTTCTTGGCGACCCCGACCAGCGCTGGGCGGAGCAACCGGTCCTTCATCATGTAGCCGGCCTGCATTTCCTCAACGATCGTGCCTGGCTCCGCCTCGGCGGACGGGATTTCCATCATCGCCTGGTGGCGGTGCGGATCGAGCGGCTCGCCCACCGACTTGATGCGGCTGATCCCGTGGCGCTGGAATGCCGCCTCGAGCTCACGCGCGGTGGACTCGATCCCGGCGAGGAACTGGCTCGCGGTCTTGTCCGCACGCAGCTCGTCGCCGACCGCCGCGAGCGCGCGGTCGAGATGGTCCTTGATCGTCAGCATGTCGCGCGCGAAGCCGGCCGCGGCGTAGCTCGTCGCCTGCTGCAGCTCCTGCTCCAGCCGGCGGCGGACGTTCTGGGTCTCCGCTACCGCATAAAGCGCCTTCGATCGCGATTCCTCGAGCTGCTTCTCGAGCTCGGCGACACGGTCGTGCTCCGCGACTTCCGGCGCGCCTTCCGCCGTCTCGTTGCGCAGCTCCTCGGCCTCCTCGTGGAGTTCCTCGTCGTCCTTGGTCGCGTCCATCATGCCATCAATCTCGTGAGTGCTTTCGCCGTGAAATCCACCATGGGCACCACGCGCGCATAGTTCAACCGCGTGGGACCGATCACCCCGACAACGCCGATGACCTCCCCCTGGCTCCCGCGATAGGGTGCGGCAATCACCGAAGAGCCCGAAAGCGCGAACATCCGGTTCTCCGATCCGATGAAGATTCGGCACCCCGGAGCGTCGTGCGCGCTTTCGAGCAATCGCGCGATCTCCTGCGCCTCCTCGAGCTCGTCGAGCAAGCTGCGCACCCGCTCGAGGTCGTCCGCGGCCGTCGCGTCGAGAAGGTTCGCATGGCCGCGCACGATCAGCACCGGCCGGCGCGCGTGATCGTGGCTCCAGGCCGCAAGGCCGGAGGCGACCAGCTCGGCAGCCGCGGCATCGACCAGTTCCTTGCGCTCGCGGATCTCGGCGCGGAGACGCGCCTCGGCCTCGGCAAGGGTCATGCCCGCAAGCCGTGCATTGATGAAATTGCTGACTTCCGTCAGAGCATGCGCCGTCGTTCCCCCGTCGAGCGACACAATCCGGTTCTCGACGCTTCCGTCCGCGCCGACGAGCACCGCCAGCGCGCGCCGTTCGTTCAGCGGCACGAAGCTCAATTGCCTGAGCACCAGCTCACGCTTCGGCGCGAGCACCACGCCGGCGGCCTGGCTGAGGCCCGACAGCGCCGCCGATGCGGCGGCAAGCGCATCCTCGATCGGCTGGTCGCGAACGATCTGCCGCTCGATTTCGCGTCTCTCGCGCGGGTCGGGCGCTGCGGCCTGCATGATCCCGTCGACGAACAGGCGGAGCCCCGTGTCGGTCGGGATCCGCCCCGCCGACGTGTGCGGATGGGTGAGCAGACCGCGCTCTTCGAGCTCCTGCATCACGCCGCGGATCGACGCCGGCGACAGGCTGATCGAGCCGGCGATCGCCTTTGAGCCAATGGGTATGCCCCGCTCGAGGTACGACTCGACGACCAGGCCGAAGATTTCGCGCATGCGGTCGGTGAGTTCGCTGATCGGCTGGGCCATGCGCATGCATCTAGGATTGAGCGCTGCAGCGGTCTAGGGACGCCCCGAAACAGTATCAGGAGAATAGCCCGTATGCGCCCCTCCGGACGCGCCCCCGACCAGATGCGCGAGCTCAGGTTCGAGCCCGCGTTCACACGCCATGCCGAAGGCTCGTGCCTCGTCAGCTTCGGCGACACGCGCGTGCTGTGCACCGCGAGCGTCGAGGAGAAGGTTCCACCGTTCCTTCGCGGAAAGGGACAGGGCTGGGTGACCGCTGAGTACGGGATGCTCCCGCGCGCAACGCACACGCGCGGGAACCGCGAGGCGGCCAAGGGCAGGCAATCGGGACGGACCCAGGAAATCCAGCGGCTGATCGGACGTTCGCTCCGAGCCGTGGTCGACCTGCCAAAGCTCGGTGAGCGGCAGATCATCGTCGACTGCGACGTGATCCAGGCCGACGGCGGTACCCGAACGGCATCAATTTCGGGCGGCTGGGTCGCCCTCCGCATCGCGGTAGACAAACTGATCGAAGGCAAGGCGCTACCCGCCGACCCGGTTCGCACGCAGGTCGCTGCGGTCAGCTGCGGGATTCACAACGGTACAGCGGTCCTCGACCTCGATTACGAGGAAGACAGCGAGGCAGGGTGCGACGGCAATTTCGTGCTCACCGCCGACGGGTTGGTGGTCGAGGCGCAGGTCACCGCCGAGGGCGAATGCTATGACGAGGAGGGGCTGCTTCGGCTCCTCCGCCTTGCACGGATCGGTTGCACCAACATTTTCGCAGCCCAGCTCAAGGCGGTCGGTGGATGAGGCCGATCGGCGAAAAGCTGGTCATCGCCACCTACAATCCGGGCAAGCTGCGCGAGATAGCCGCGCTGGTCGCTCCGCTCGGCATCGCCTGCGTCGGCGCGGACGAGCTCGGCCTTCCGGAGCCGGAAGAGATCGGCAACAGCTTCGCCGACAATGCGGACCTCAAGGCGCGCCAGGCGGCCGACCTCTCGGGCCTGCCCGCGCTTGCCGACGACAGCGGCTTGTGCGTCGACGCATTGCAGGGACGGCCGGGCATTTTCTCCGCCCGCTGGGCCGAGGACGAGCATGGCAAGCGCGACTGGATGCGCGCGATGGACAAGGTATGGCGCGAGGTCGAGGCGACGGAGCCCGACGCACCGCCGGCCGCGCACTTTGCCTGCTCGCTCGCGATTGCGTGGCCGAACGACGGGCAGACCGAAACGTTCGACGGGCGCGTCGACGGAATCCTCGTCTGGCCGCCGCGCGGGGAGCGGGGTTTCGGCTATGATCCGATGTTCGTTGCCGTTGGTCAGGAGCGGACCTTCGGCGAGCTCGATCCCGAGCTCAAGCACAGCATCAGCCATCGCGCCGACGCGTTCCGCAAATTTCTGCAGGCACTGAACGAATGACCCCTCCCCTGCCGCTTGCGCCAGGGGGAGATTTGGCCCTCTACGTCCACTGGCCGTTTTGCGTCAGCAAATGCCCGTACTGCGACTTCAACAGCCATGTGCGCTCCTCCATCGACCAGGAGCAATGGCGCGAGGCTCTGATTGCGGACCTTGGACACGAGGCGCGGCTTCTCCCGGGACGAAAGCTGACTTCGATTTTCTTCGGCGGCGGCACACCCTCGCTGATGGACCCGGCGACAGCCGAAGCGATCATCGTCGCGGCGACCGCGCACTGGGCGCCTGCCGCTGACATCGAGATCACGCTTGAGGCGAATCCGAATTCGGTGGAGGCGGACCGGTTTGCGGACCTCGCCCATGCCGGCGTTAACCGACTCTCCCTCGGCCTGCAGAGCTTCGATGATCGTGCACTGCGCTTTCTCGGGCGGGCGCATTCGGCGCGCGAGGGCTTCCGCGCGCTGGAGATCGCGCAGCGCAATTTCCGCCGGGTCAGCTTCGACCTGATCTATGCACTTCCGGAAGACACCGAAGAGAGCTGGTCGGCAATGCTCGCGCAGGCGCTCAGCCTCGGGACCAAGCACCTCTCGCTCTACCAGTTGACGATCGAGCCGGGCACGCGCTTCGCGAGCATGGCCGCAAAGAATGAGCTCGCGCCCCTCGACAATGACTCAGCCGCCGCGCTCTACGAGCTGACCGACGCCATGACGTCAGAAGCGCACATGCCCGCCTACGAGGTCAGCAACTACGCGCGGCGCGGGCACGAGAGCCGGCACAACCTCACCTATTGGCGCTACGGCGATTATGCCGGTGTCGGACCCGGGGCTCACGGTCGGCGGCTCGGCATGCGCACCGTTCGCCACCGCAAGCCCGAGAATTTCCTATCGGCGATCGCGCGAAATGGACACGGGATCGGCGAGGAAGCGCCGCTTTCGCGGACGGAAGCGGCAGACGAAGCGCTGGTCATGGGTCTTCGCCTGCGCGAGGGGCTGGACGTCGAGTCGATCGCTTCGCGGTTCGGCCTCGGATCGATCGTCGACTGGAACCGAGTCGAGCGGCTCGCCGCCTCGGGTCACCTGAAGCTCGACGGTACGCGGATTGCACTCACATCAGCCGGCCGGCTGCTTCTCGACCATATCCTCGGCGAGATCGCAGCGGTTCAGCTCGCGCCTCAACCGCTTACTGTTGTGGCGGCTGCGGGGTAGATGGCTGCGGCGTGGCCGGCGCTGCAGCAGGTGTCGGCTTCGCCGCGTTCCGCTCGGCAAAGAAGCGGTAATTGTCTGCTGGCGTCGCGACATAATCGTCGATCGTCATCTGCGCGTCGTCGGCCGCAGCTTTCTTGCTCATGCCGTTCTTCACTCGAAAAGCGACCAGCACATCCTTGAGCGTGCCCATCTGGACGGTGCAGGCATTGCGCAGGTAAGTCTCGATCGTGTCGCCGCTCACTTTCTCGCCCGTGGCCTTGTCGGCCGCGTCATGGAGACAGTCGCGGAACGCGCTCGTCGGCGCGGCAATCGACGCCTGAAGCGCCGCGAGCGTGAGCGCCGAAGCGCCCAGCAATGCAATCATCGCACCTCTCCCCAGGCACATGACGGGAAGTCGCGAGGATGACTCTTTTCCGGTTCAATTGGAAGGGGTTAATCGCGGCGCATGAGTGATCGCCTGCCACCGGGCCTGCACATCGTCGCGACGCCGATCGGAAACCTCGGCGATCTTTCGCCGCGTGCCGCGGACACGCTCCGCCGAGCCGACCGTATCCTCGCCGAAGACACGCGGGTAACAGCCAAGCTGCTCCAGCACATCGGCGCCAGGGTTCCGATGGGGCGGTACGACGATCATTCGAGCGATGAGCAGCGCGAGGGGATCGTCGCCGGCCTCGGCGATAAAGCAATCGCGCTCGTCAGCGATGCCGGGACGCCACTGATCTCCGACCCCGGGTACAAGCTGGTCCGGGCCGCGCGCGCGGCCGGACACGCGGTGCACACGGTCCCGGGGCCATCGGCGGCCATCGCGGCGCTTACGCTCGCGGGCCTACCGACGGACCGCTTCCTGTTCCTCGGTTTCCTGCCAGCCAAGGCGAAGGCGCGTGCAGAAGCGATCTCGGAGGTCGCCGGAGTCCGCGCTACGCTCGTGCTTTACGAGAGCGGGCCACGGCTCGGCGATGCGCTGGCGGCGCTTGCCGAGAAGCTGGGCCAGCGCGACGCAGCGGTCGCGCGCGAGATCAGCAAGCTGCACGAAGAGTGCCGGACCGGCACCCTGGCGGAGCTGGCGGAGCGCTATTCCAGCGCTGCTCCGAAGGGCGAGATCGTCATCGTCGTCGGCCCGCCCGGCGAGGCCGCCTCGGCGAGCGACGAAGAGCTCGATGCTGCGCTTGACGCGGCGCTCGTGCGCCTCTCGCCGTCACGGGCAGCCGCGGAGGTCGCCGAGCGGCTGAGCGTGCCGCGCAAGCGCGCCTACACCCGAGCCCTCGAGCGCTCGAAATGAACCGCCACGCCGCTGAAAAACGGGGCCGTGGGGCGGAAACACTCGCCTGCTGGTACCTGCGGCTCAAGGGCTGGCGAATCCTCGCGCGGCGGGCACGCGTGCCCGGGGGCGAGGTGGACATCATCGCGCGCCGCGGCAGCACGCTCGCCTTCGTCGAGGTGAAGGCGCGCGCGAGCGAGGAAGCGGCGGCATTCGCGCTCGACGAATGGCGGCTGCGCCGGGTCGTCGTGGCGGCCGAGCGCCTCGCCCCGCGCTACATGAAGGCGAACGACGACATCCGGATCGACGCGCTGTTCATCGTTCCCGGCCGAAGGCCGAGGCACCTCGCCGACGTGTGGCAAGGTGACAGCAGCCGCCGCCGTTACTAGACGCGGCGCATGAGCCTCCGCGTCGCAGTGCAGATGGACCCGCTCGAGCGGATCAACATCGCCGGCGATTCGACCTTCGCGATCATGCTCAAGGCGCAGGAGCTCGGGCACGAGCTTTTCTGGTATGCGCCCCAGGACTTGAGCTTCGCCGAAGGCCGGCTGTGGACGATGGGTTATCCCGTCACCGTCAAGCGTGTCGAAGGCGATCACTACAGCTTCGGCGAGCCGCGCATTCTCGATCTAGGCAAGGACGTCGATATCGTCCTGATGCGGCAGGACCCGCCGTTCGACCTCGGCTACATCACCGCCACGCACCTGCTCGAGCGGATCCAGAGCGAGACCTTGGTCGTCAACGATCCGGGACAAGTCCGCGACGCGCCCGAGAAACTGTGGGTCCTCGACTTTCCGCAGTTCATGCCGCCCACCGTGATCACGCGCTCGCTCGGGCTCGCCCGCAAGTTCCTCGCCGAGCATGGCGAGATCGTGATCAAGCCGCTGCACGGCTTCGCCGGCGGCTCGGTGTTCCGGATCGGTGAGGACGGCCGCAATCTCGCGTCGCTGATCGAGCTGTTCAACACCGGCTATCGCGAGCCGCACGTCATTCAGAAATTCCTCCCGGAGATCGCCGACGGCGACAAGCGTATCGTGCTCATCGACGGAGAGGTCGCCGGAGCGATCAATCGCGTGCCCGGCGCGGGCGAAATCCGCTCCAACCTCGCGGTCGGCGGCACGGCGGCAAAGACCGAGCTGACGGCGCGCGAGGAGGAAATTTGCGCGCTGCTCGGGCCGGAATGCCGCAAGCGCGGACTCGTCTTCGTCGGGATCGACGTGATCGGCGGCCAATGGCTGACAGAGATCAACGTGACTTCGCCGACCGGCATCGTCGCGATCGATGCATTCAACGGCACCGACACCCCGGCCCTGATCTGGGAGGCGATCGAGCGGCGAATCGCGGCCCGCGCGAATTGATCCACTTCGGCGAAAGCTGTTGGTCCGGAACGGTTATTTGGAAGAGGTTCGGTTTACCCAAGCCATGTAGAGCCGCTGCTGTCGCGGCGGTCGGCAGCCCCACTGGCCGGCACGCTGCGGCGCCTGGTTTTGCGTTCCACTGAATTCGCTCAGGCGCGGGGGTGGGCGTGGCGATAAACGTCGAGCAGGCGCGCCGCGTCCACCGCCGTATAGATTTGCGTCGATGAGAGGCTGGCGTGGCCGAGCAACTCCTGAAGCGCCCTCAAATCCGCGCCGCGGGCAAGCAGATGAGTCGCGAAGCTGTGCCTCAGCGCGTGGGGCGTCAGCGTGTCGGGAAGGCCGAGCCTGCGCCTTGCCGCGGCGACCGCGCGCCGCACCAGGTCAGGATTGAGCGGCCCACCGCGCGCGCCGACGAACAGGCGCGCATCGCGGCCCAACGGGTAGGGGCACTCCCGGACATATTCCTCGATTGCCTCGCGCACCGCGGGGACAATCGGCACCACCCGCGTCTTCGACCTTTTGCCGGTCACGCGCAGCGTTTTCCCGACCGGCAGGATCGCGGCGGTCAGCGACAACGCTTCGGCCACCCGGAGGCCGGCGCCATAGAGCAGCAGCAGGATCGCGAGATCGCGTGCACCGATCCACGGCGCGCTCGCCGCTTCGGCTGCATTTTCGGCAAGCTCCATCGCTTCGTCAGGCGCAGCGGGCCGCGGGAGCGTGCGCGGCCGCTTCGGCGCGCGGGTGCGCGGGAGCTGCGCATGGCGCCCCTGCTGCTCGGCGGCATAGATAAGGAAGGCGCGAACGCCCGACAGCTCGCGCGCGGCCGAGGACGCGCCGAGCCCCTCCCCCCGCCGCTGCGCGAGGAAGGCGCGGAGATCGGCCGCATTGAGGTCGATCAGGCTGGCCGGTTCGATAATCTCACCGCGAAAGCGCCCAAGGAAATCGATCAGGCGATGCGCGGTCGCGACATAAGCGCGCACCGTGTGTGGCGAACGCCGCCGGTCGTGCTGCAGATGATTGGACCACCGTGCCGCGAGCGCGGCGGCCGGGTGAGCTAGATGTGCGGGTGCGTCAGCCACTTGCGGATCATAGCCGCAAGCGACCGTCCCAGGAACATCAGCAATTCGGACCCGTGGCCTCCATCGAGACTGAGCTCGGCGCGCTGGCCGAGCGCCAGCAACCCTGTCGGCAAGGGTGGGTTGCAGTCGATGCGGATCAGCGCCTGGGCGCGGATCAGGTCGCACGCCGGACCGAACAATGCGTGGCCGCGCTCGACCTTGCGCATTTCGACCCCATGCACCGCGTCGATCGCGCGGCGCAGAATCGACGGTTCGACGAACTGGATCCCGCTGCCGTCGGCGCGAAATCCCTTGTCCGCCACGACCAGCGACAGCGCGACCGCGTCGATGCCGAGGATCAGCGGCCATTCCTGGGTGACGACGTGCAGCAGCCCCTCGACGCCTTCCGCGTCAATCGCAGCGAGCACCGCTTCGTGGATCGAGGCGACCGCGCCCGAATGACCGCGCGCGAAAGCGATGAGGTCCTCATTGGCCTCCCGCGCCTCGCCGAGGCGGTCGCGCAGGTGCGCCACCGCCCGTTCCTCGAAGGGGATCACCGTCGCCATCGCCGGCGAGAATACGCCGATGGCGGTTAATTTCCTACAACGCCGCTCCGCCCGCTCGACAAGTCGTTGAACTGATGTAACTATTGCCGCCATGCTGTGGATCGCTCTCGCTGCGCAGCTCAGTGCGCCCGTGCCGACGAACCTGATCGACTGGTTCGTCTATGACGATTTTCCGGCCTATCTCATCAATCGCGACCCGGGAATCTGGGCGGTCGGCGTTCGCCTGACCGTCGGGCCCGACGGCACAATCCAGCGCTGCGACGTCGAATCGAGCAGTGGCGACAGCGGCCTCGACGAGCTCAGCTGCAGGAAAGTGAGCGAGAGCGCGAAGTTTCGTCCCGCGATATCGGGCGGTGCGGCTGCTCCAGGCGTTTACCGGACCTACATCGGCTGGGACGTGACCAAGGCCCCCGCCGCAACGTCGCGGGTCAGCAATGCCGACCTCAACCTGTCCGTGGCGAGCCTTCCGCCGGGCATTGCTTCCCCGGCCGCAGTCCGAGTCATGTTCGCCGTCGATGGGCAGGGCCGAATGACTTCCTGCGTGTCGGAACCCACGCAGCCCTTCGAGCAGGTCGAGAACAACCCCGCGCTGGTAACGGTCGCGTGCGACCAGCTGATGAAGAGCTACAAGCCTGTTCCGGCGAAAGATTCGGCCGGAAACGCGGTCCCATCCGTGCAGGACGCGATCGTCCGCTTTTCGATCCAGAGCCAGGCGGCCCGCTGACGCATAAAACAAGGGCGGCGGCGCCTTTCGGCACCGCCGCCCGAACGCTTCAAGCTGGAACTCTTAGTTCAGCTTGGTCGAAACGTTGTTGAAGGTGCTGCTCAGCTTGGTGCCGATGTTCTGCATCGCACCGATCGCCGCAACGGCGATGAGAGCGGCGATGAGGCCGTACTCGATGGCGGTCGCACCCTTGGTGTTCTTGATCAGCTTACGAAACATGCTCATGGTCTTCGCTCCTTGGTTCCAAGTGTAGAGGCGTCGCCGCCCCCCAGCCTGCGAGGTCCAATCCGCAGGTTGAAGTGGAACCTAGCGCTGCACCGGTTGAGAAATTCTTACGCGCGAGGGTTGCCGAACAATTAAGCTTGCGTCCCCGGAAACGGCCTCCGTTCCGAGCCAGCGCCGGTAGGTAAGCGCCATCAGGACGACCGGCACCAGGGCGTTGAGGTTTACGAAGTCGCCGCCGCCGATCTGCGCGATGAGGAGCAGCGGAATACACCACAGCGCAAGGAGCACGCCGGGCCTTTCGCCGGAGCGCGCGAGGTAGAGGAAGCACGGAACCAGGATCAGCGCGTCGTAATAGAAGACGTAAGGGCTCATCAGCATCGAACCGGCGGCAAGCATCGACACTTTTGCGCCCCGCTCGGCCGGCGAGCTCCAGACGCGCCAGACGACCGCCGCGGCCGCGGCTGCGACGATCAGGTGGATGGCGATCGCCGGGCCCGCCGGAACCGACATCTGGCGCGCGGCCGCATAGACGCTCGCCAGCTTGCCCCAGCCCATGAGCCCGTCGCCGGTAACCTTCACGATCAGCGGAGCTTCATTCAGCCAGGCGGCAGTCGTTGCCCGGCCGAACAGGGCCAGGCCTGCAAGCAGGATCGCGATCGCGGAAGCGGCGGCCCCCGCAACCGCCCGCCACTGCCGCGCGGCAACCAGCGCGACCGGCAGCAGCATGGCGAGCTGCGGCTTGACGACCAGGCATCCCAGCACGGCTCCCGCCGCGAACGGAGAGCTGGCGAGGAGCGACATTCCGGCCATGAACAGGCCCGCCGTGAGAAATGCATTCTGACCGATCGCGGCGTTGGCGAAGACCGCCGGAAATGCCGCCGCCAGCCACCCGGACTGTGCCATGAGCCTGCGCGCGGCGAACAGGTAGAAAGCAAAGCTGCAAGTCGACCAGGCCACTAGCGCCGCCGGGAAGGACATC
>DASSOE010000113.1:0-78830 GCA_035700945.1 Sphingomicrobium sp.
TGTAGAAGCCGGGCACGACGAGAATGAACACGAGCGTTGCGACGACGAGGATCGCGACCTCCGTCGCACGCGGTCCGTCCGGCAGCCGTGAAATCGCAAAGGCGTCGGCGAGGATCGCCAACACGACAACGATCAGCATCAAGTAGCCGGTGGCGGTCGACGCCGGCTTTTCGCTCGTCGGGTTGAGGGCAATGACTTTGTCGTAGGACACTTCCGCCTCCTTTTAATTGATATCATAATAATATGGCATGGATTGCTCGTCAACTGGCGCGCGGCGAGACCCCCCGCTATGGCCGACGGCATGACGGGAGCACGTTGGCGGCTGGTAATTCATGGCGGCGCGGGATCGATGCGGCCGGGACGCCTCGACCCCGAGCAAGACAAGGCCGCGCGCGCCGGGCTCGAAGCCGCGCTCGCAGCCGGCGCGGCGATCCTCGACAAGCGCGAAGGCGCACTCGGCGCGGTCGAGGCCGCGCTGCGCGTGCTCGAAGAAGATTCATGCTTCAACGCGGGCCGCGGCAGCGTGCTGACGGCGAGCGGGTGCATCGAGCTCGACGCCGCGATCATGGACGGAAGCAACCGGCGCGCCGGCGCGGTTGCCGGCCTCAGGACGACTCGGGCGCCGATCAGCCTCGCGCGGCTGCTGCTCGACGAGGGCCCGCACGTATTCCTGTCGGGCAAGGGTGCCGACGAGTTCGCGCGCGACCGGCAGCTCGAGCAGGTCGCCAACAGCTGGTTCGAGGTCCCGGAGCGCCGCCGCCAGCTGCACGAGTTGCTGGCCGAGGGCGGGTTCGACGACGAGATCAAATATGGGACCGTCGGCGCGGTCGCGGTGGACGTCGACGGCCATGTCGCGGCCGCGACCTCCACCGGCGGCCTGACGGCAAAGCGCTGGGGGCGGGTCGGCGATTCGCCGCTGATCGGTGCCGGCACCTATGCCGACGACCGCTCCGCGGCCGTGTCGGCGACCGGATCGGGCGAATATTTCATCCGCGCCGTCGCCGCGCACCAGCTTGCGGAACGGGTGAGGCTTGGCGGCGAGTCGCTCCAGCAAGCGGTGGATGCCGTTCTGGCGGATATCGCGAGCCTCGGCGGCAAGGGCGGACTGATCGCGGTGGCACCGGACGGCCAGGCGGCGTGGGGCTTTACGACCCCGTCGATGTACCGCGGCATCGCCGACGCCAGCGGCCGGACGGTGGCGCTCTATTCGGACGAGGAAGAGCGGTAGGGCAGCTCGCGCCGCAGCCACTCGGCCTCGCTCGCAATTGCTGCGCGCTCAGTCTCGAGAAAGTCGGCGACGGCATCGCGGAAGCTTCGGTTGGGCAGGAAGTGCGCCGACCGGGTGATCACCGGCTCATAGCCGCGCGCGACCTTGTGCTCGCCCTGCGCGCCGGCCTGCACCGAGCTCAGACCGTGCTCGATCGCCCATTCGATCGCCTGGTAATAGCAAAGCTCGAAATGGAGGTACGGCACCTCGTCGATGGTTCCCCAATAGCGGCCGTAGAGCGCGTCCGGACCGACGAAGTTGAGCGCACCGGCGATCGGCAGGCCGTCGCGGCAGGCGAGGAACAGCAGTAGCCGATCACCCATCCGCTCGCCGATGAGATCGAAGAAAGCGCGGGTGAGATAGGGCCTTCCCCACTTCCGCGACCCCGTGTCCTGATAGAAGGCCCACATCGCGTCCCACTCGGCTTGCCCGATGTCGGAGCCGCGAAGCACGCGAATCTCGAGACCCTCGACCGCCGCTGCGCGCTCCTTGCGGATGGTCTTGCGCTTGCGGCTGCTCAGCGCGGCGAGGAAGTCGTCGAACGTGCCGTAGCCGCGGTTGAACCAATGATATTGGATGCCATGCCGGACCAGCCAGCCGCGCAGCTCCGCATCCGTGGCGCCTGCCTCGTCGATGAAGGTGATGTGCGCCGAAGACAGGTCGTTCTGGACGGTCACCGCCTCGATCGCGGTGAGAAGCGAGTGCGGACGGCTTCCCAGCAGCCGCGGCCCGGGCACGGGCGAGAACGGCACCGCAACCTGGAGCTTGGGGTAATAGCTCCCGCCCGCGCGCTCCCAGGCGTCGGCCCAGCCATGATCGAACACATATTCGCCCTGGCTGTGAGTCTTGAAATAGGCCGGAGCTGCCGCGACGAGATGCGACGACTCGTCCTCGACGAGAATCGGGGCCGGCGTCCAGCCGGTGGCCGGGCCGACGCTGCCGGAATCCTCGAGCGCGGAGAGGAACGAATGGCTCAGGAACGGATCGCCGCCCGTCAGCCGGTCCCACGCCCGGGCGTTGAGGCCGGAGACGCCGCCGGCGATGCTGGCGATGATCTCGGATTCGCTGTCGGCCATGCCCTACCGTTGGGTAGTCGCGCCGAGATGAACTAGGGCTTCACCGCAACGATGGCGTCGACTTCGACGGCGACACCGAGCGGCAGGACCGCGACTCCGACGGCGCTTCGGGCGTGGCGCCCGGCCTCGCCGAATACCTCCTGCATCAGCTCCGACGCGCCGTTGGCGACCTTGGGCTGATCGGTGAACGAAGGAGCGCTGTTCACGAAGGCGCCGAGCTTCACGACGCGCTCCACGCGGTCGAGCGACCCGAGCGCCGCCTTCATCTGCGCGAGCAGCATGACGCCGCAGCGGCGGGCGGCCTGCTGGCCCGCCTCCAGCTCCATGTCCTCGCCGAGCCGCCCTTTGATCAGGCTGCCGTCCTCGGCAAAGCTGATCTGGCCGGAGATGTGAAGGACACCGCCGCTCTCGACGGCGGGGACGTAGGAAGCGACCGGGGCGGCCGCGTGCGGAAGCGTGATGCCGAGTTCGGCGAGGCGGTTGTCGATGCTCATGGGCCGGGCTCAAGCACTCGGGGGAAGTTGAATCAACCCTCGCGGTCGACCGTGAACCCCGCGAAGCTCTGGCTGACGGGCATCAGCTCGATGGTGTTGACGTTGAGGTGCGGCGGCAGGGTGGCGAGCCACCAGAAGAGGTCGGCCAAGTCTTCGGCCGTCATCGGGTCCATGCCCGCGTAGAGCTTGTCGGACGCCTGCTTGTCGCCGCCGGTACGGACGATGGTGAACTCGGTCTGCGCCATGCCGGGCTCGACCGAAGTGACCCGGACGCCGGTGCCGGCGAGATCGCAGCGCAGATCGAGCGAGAACTGGCGGACGAACGCCTTGGTGCCGCCGTAAACGGCGCCACCCTTGTAGGGATAAACACCGGCCACCGACGACAGATTGACGATTTGCCCTTTACGCTCGACCAGCTTCGGCAGCAGCGCGCGGGTCAGCGCGACCAGTCCGGTCACGTTAGTGTCAATGACCGTCTCGATCCGCTCCCAGTTCGTCTCCGGCAGCGGCTCGGTCGGCGGCGCCAGTCCGGCGTTGTTCAGCAGCAGGTCGATGTCGTTCCACGGGGGCGACAGCTGCGCGAGGCGCTCGAGCGCGGCGACGTCGCGCATGTCGACCTCGAGCGGGAGGAAGGCGTCGCCCAGCTCCTCCTGCAGCTTCTTCAGCCGCTCGCCACGCCGGCCGGTGCCGATCGCGCGCCAGCCGCCCGCAACGAACTTGCGCGCCGCCGCCTCGCCGAACCCCGCCGTTGCGCCCGTAATCAGGATCGTCTTCATTCCTGCCCTTCTTCCAGCTCCCGCCGCGCGTGTACGAGCACATCCGGCGAAACGCCAAGCGCCTCCGAAACGGACACGAGATCCGGCTCATGCGCTTCAAGGAAGCGTATGGCGGCAGCAAGGAGCGCGGGTTCAGTGATGCGGCGGCGAAGCTCGCTTGTCCCGATTCCGGTCAGGTCGACGAACCGTTGAGCCCGCCGCGGGTCACCAAGCGTTGCCGCAAGCGCGGCAAGGGCAATAGCAGCACAGTCCCGTGGGGGATCGGTTGGCGTATCGTGAAGCAAATCCTTACATTCAGCCGCTAGCTAGTGGGGGGCGCGAAATGGCGAAGATCCTGATCGTCGAGGACAATGCGCTGAACATCAAGTTGTTCTGCGACCTGCTCGCCGCACACGGACACGAGCCGGAGGCCGTGACCGACAGCCGCAACGCGCTCGACGCCGCACGCAATTTTTCGCCGGACCTGGTGATCACCGACATCCAGCTGCCGCACGTCAGCGGGCTCGAATTGATCCAAATGATACGCGGCGACGACAAGCTGGCCGAGGTACCGATCATGGCGGTGACGGCCTATTCGGCGCGCGGCGACGAGGAGCGAATCCGCGCTGCCGGCGCGCAGGCCTATGTGTCGAAGCCGATCTCGGTCGCGCGCTTCGCACAGACGGTGGATGATCTGCTCGCGGGCAAATACGAGGCGGTCGAGCGGGTTTAGTTCTCCTGCGAAGGCAGGAGCCCAGATTTTTTTGCTGTGCTGGCTTCCCGCCTTCGCGGGGATGACTCCGTCGCGGCTACGCCGCTCGGGTCATTTGATCTTGGCTTCCTTGAACTCGACGTGCTTGCGCGCGCGCGGGTCGTACTTCTTGAAGCTCAGCTTCTCGGTCTGGGTGCGGGGATTCTTCTTGGTCACGTAGAAGAAGCCCGTGTCCGCGGTGCTGACGAGCTTGATCTTGACGGTTGCCGGCTTGGCCATCGGACAGTCCCAAATGCTTGAAAAACAAAAAGCGGCCTTCCGCCGCCCGTGCGCCAGAGCCTCTGATAGGCACGGGCGCTTTTGTCAAGATTGCCGCTAGCGATCGGCGCCCTTCAGGGCGGCCTTGAGCGCCTTCGCCCGGCCCGAGATGGCGTCGACGCTGAGCAGCTTCTGGTCGAGGTCGACGATCTGCCGGTTGAGGTCCAGCTCCAGGCCGGGCCAATCGTGCACCTGGGCCAGCGAGCGCCGGACCGTCGCCTTGTCGAGGCCGAGCTCGCACGTACCTTCGGGCAGGATCATGTCGTTCGACCCGCGGCTGTTGGGGACAATCCGCTCGTTGCAATGGGCGCGGATGGCTTGCTGGGCAGCGTAGGGCATCACCCGTCGGACGATGTCGCGGTACGGCGGAACGACCGAGATATTTACGCCGGTCACGTCGGACGTGACGTAATAATTGGAAATCTTGTCGCGCAGCAGCGAGTCGCCGAGGCCGCCGATGGCGCCGGTCGACACGATCTCGTCATACGTATTGCGCTTGAGCGCCCATGGCAGAATCTGCGTCGCCTGATAGGCATGGACGAGGAACTGCTCGTCCAGGCTGCTCGAAGGTCGCCGCAGGTCCGCGAGGGTCGCCAGTGCCTCGTTCCTGACCCAGCTGTAATAGCGCCGCCGCGTTTCTAGATTGGCGCGGTTTTCGTCGAGGTCGTTCAGAAGCATGGCGCGATATTCGCGGCCCTGGGAACGGTCCGCCCGGGCCTGGTTCCAGTTGCTGGCCTGGATGCCGACGAAGACGCCAATGACGACGATGACGAAGTCGACGGCCACCGCGAACCAGTTGTGGCCGCCCACGTGCTCGCGAACTCGGCGAAGGATCATAGCGCGCCCCCAACGCAGCGATCGTTGCGGTCATGCTAGCACATGCAGCGCGTCCGCCACAGGATCGTAACGGCCGCTTAACTTTCTTGCGACAACCTCCGTTCAAGGGTTCCCACGGAAGTATTACTTTCGTGGGGTCCCTCACAGGAGGGGTATTATGGCCGCCGATCCGCTGGCGAACGTGAGGACGCAGGTCGGGCTCCGCGTTGCCGAAATCCGCGACGCGGGTCCGCGCATTTCGCCCCTTGAACTTTACGCGAAGATGGACGCGATCCGGCAGCTGGCGGTCGCGAACGGACTGGCCACGCTCGAAGGGCTGGCGCGCTGCTCGGCGCAGCTCGCGCTTCTGCCCGGGCACAGGATCGCCGTGCAGTCGTGCCTCGAGCATGTCGAGGAAGCGATCGACAGCCGCTCCGAGACCGACTGTAGCACGATCCTCGCCGCGCTCGCCGTCCGCCTCCACTGACACCGTAAGGCCCTTCATGCATTAGAGGCGCAATGCGCGCCTTCTCGCAGCTGCTCGACGATCTCGTCTACACGCGCTCGCGCAACACCAAGCTCAGGCTCATCGGCGATTACCTGAGGGAGACGCCCGACCCCGACCGCGGCTACGGCCTCGCTGCGCTGACCGGCACGCTCAGCCTCCCGGCGGTCAAGCACGCCGCCGTCCGAGCGATCGCCGAGGAACGGGTCGATCCGGTGCTGCTCTACATGAGCCGCGACTATGTCGGCGACATGGCCGAGACGGTGGCGCTGCTCTGGCCGACCGCGGCGGACGGCGCCCCCGAGGTGGACGACGCGACAATCCGCATCTCCGATGCCGTAGAGCGGCTCCGCTCGGCCTCGCGCCTCGACGCGCCGCGCGTGCTCGCCTCCATGCTCGACCATCTCGACGCGTCCGGCCGGTTCGCGCTGCTCAAGCTCGCGACCGGCGGGCTGCGCGTCGGCATCAATGCGCGGCTGGCCAAGCAGGCCTTCGCGGATGCGTTCGCCCTTCAGGTCGAAGCGGTGGAAGAAGTGTGGCACGGCCTTGGGCCGCCGTTCACCGAGCTGTTCGACTGGGCCGAGGGCCGCTCGCCGCAGCCGACGGCGCGCGACGTGCCGGTCTTCCGGCCATTCATGCTCGCGCACCCGCTCGAGGAGACGAGAGTCTCGCTCGACGATTATGCCGCGGAGTGGAAGTGGGATGGCATCCGCGTCCAGCTGGTGCATGCCGGAGGTGAGACGCGGCTCTACAGCCGCACCGGCGACGACATTTCGGGCAGCTTCCCCGATGTCGCGGAGGCATTTCGCGCGAAGGGCGTGCTCGACGGCGAGCTGCTGGTGCGCGGCGCGGACCAGGGGATCGTCGACGTCCACGGCGGCGCCGCGGCGAGCTTCAACGCGCTCCAGCAGCGGCTCGGTCGCAAGAACGTCAGCCAGAAGATGGTCGGGGCCTACCCCGCCTTCGTCCGCCTGTACGACATCCTGTTCGATGGCGACGAGGACCTGCGCGAGCTCGGGTGGAACAAGCGGCGCCAGTGCCTCGAGCGGTTCGCCGCGCCGCTCGACCCCGAGCGATTCGACGTCTCGCAGCTGATCGACGCCGAGCGCTTCGAGCAGCTCGAGAATCTCCGCCTCAACGCCCGCGACGTCGCAATCGAGGGCATCATGCTCAAGCGCCGCGACAGCCCCTATGTCGCGGGGCGGCGTGCCGGCCTGTGGTACAAATGGAAGCGCGACCCGCTGACCGCCGACTGCGTGCTGATGTATGCCGCGCGGGGATCGGGCAAGCGGTCCAGCTTCTATTCCGATTACACCTTCGGCTGCTGGGCCGAGGACGGCCAGCTGCTACCTGTCGGCAAAGCCTATTTCGGTTTCACCGACGAGGAGCTGAAATGGCTCGACCGATGGATCCGCGGCCACACCGTCCAGCGCTTCGGGCCGGTGCGCGAGGTCGAGAAGAGCCTGGTGCTGGAAGTCGCGTTCGATTCGATCCACCGGAGCACGCGGCACAAGTCCGGCCTGGCGATGCGGTTCCCGCGCATCAGCCGCATCCGCATCGACAAACCGGCGGCTGAGGCCGACCGACTGGCGACGCTCGTGGCGATGGTAACTTGAAGCTGCGGCCGAACGCGCGCTAAGCCGTGCGCCTCTTCCGGGAAGAGGGGGACTCATGATCAAGCATCTGCTCGCCGGCGCGGCGGCGCTGGCGATTGGCGCCGCGGCCCAAGCTCAAACCTACGCCATCCAGGCCGGGCACCTGATCGCCGACGCGGCGCAACCCGAGCGCGGCGCGTCCACCGTCATCGTCGACAATGGCCGCATTACCCGCATCGACAACGGCTTCACCGCGCCGGCGGGGGCGGTTGTGGTCGACCAGCGCAGCCGGACCGTGATGCCGGGAATGACCGACGTCCACGTCCACCTCACCGGCACGTCGGGCGAGCCGTGGTACCAAGGCTTCACCCAGAAATATTCGGCGCCTTACGGCGCCACGGTCGGCCTCACGCACGCGCTCGAGATGGCGCAGGGTGGGTTCACCACCGTCCGCGACCTCGGCGGCGATACGAGCGCCGTGATCGCCGTTCGCGACGCTGTTGCCGAAGGGCGCTTCCCGGGTCCGCGAATCAAGGTCGCGGGCGAACCGCTGTCGATCATCGGCGGCCATGCCGATTATGCGACCGGCCTTCCGCCGGAGCTCGCCGAGGCGGTCAACGAAGCGCATCTCAACCCGGAGGTCTGCACCGGTCCGGACGAATGCCAGAAGGCGGTCCGGAAGCTCGCAGCCGCCGGCGTGGACGTGATCAAGATCATGGCCACCGGCGGCGTGCTCGATCCCGGCACGCGCGGTCTCGAACAGCATTTCACCGATGCAGAGATGAAAGCGATCTGCGACATGGCCCATTTCATGGGCCTCAAGGTCGCCGCCCATGCGCACGGTGCGAGGGGCATCGACGCCGCCGTCCGCGCAGGCGTCGATTCGATCGAGCACGGAACCTTCATCGACGATGCCGGCATCAAGGACATGAAGGCGCGCGGCACTTATTATGTCGCGACGCTGATGGCGTTCAGCGGCGTCGAGCGGGTGATGGGCTCGGGCAAGCTCGCGCCCGCGTCCGAGGCCAAGGCCCGCCAGACCTTCGCCGTCTGGGGCAAGGGCCTCAACCTCGCGTACCGCAACGGCGTCAACATCGCGCTCGGCACCGACAGTGCGGTCGCTCCGCACACCGAGGCCAACAAGGAGCTCGAGCTGATGGTCACCAAGGGCGGGATGAGCCCGCGCGACGCGCTCGTCGCCGCGACCAAGGGCGGGCCCGCGCTGTTGGGTCTGTCGAATGAAACCGGCACGCTGGAGCCTGGCAAGTCCGCCGACCTTATTGCGGTCGACGGCGATCCGCTGACCGATCCGACCGCCGTCCAGCGCGTCGGTTACGTCATGGCCCAAGGCAAAACGATCCCGATGAAAGGACAATGATGCGCCTGACCCTGATTGCCCTGTCGCTGCTCCTGTCGAGTGCGGCCTATGCCGCGGAGCAGCCCGCCGGCGACGTGCCGACCAAGGAGGCCAAGGAAGACACCAAGAAGGTCGACGCCGATACGGTCAAGGCGAGCGCCGAGGAAGACGCCCAGCCGGTCAAGCGGTCGATCCCGTTCCACGGGCGGACGCTGTCCTACACCGTCACGCCGGGACACCTGACGATCCGCAACGACAAGGGCGAGCCGACCGGGAGCATGTTTTACGTCGCTTACACGATCCCGAGCAATCAGCCGCGCCCGGTCACCTTCCTGTTCAACGGCGGGCCGGGCTCCTCGACCATGTGGCTGCACATGGGCTCGGTCGGCCCGATCAAGGTCGACGCCTCGATCCCGGAGACCATCGCGGGCCCGCCGTTCCGCTACGGCGCCAACCCCGACACTTTGCTCGACGTGAGCGACCTCGTCTTCATCGATGCGCCGACGACGGGCCTGTCGCGGGAAATCGGCAAGGCCGAGCCCAAGGACTTCTTCGGCGTCGACAAGGATCTCGACGCATTCACCCGGACGATCCAGCGCTACCTTACGAAGTACCAGCGCTGGAACAGCCCCAAGTTCATCATCGGCGAAAGCTACGGAACCACCCGCGCGGCGGGCCTGTCGAACTCGCTGCTCGATGCCGGCGTCCAATTGAACGGCATCGCCTTCGTGTCGACCGTGTTCAATTTCGCCGACTTTCAGGGCGACCAGTCGCTGGTCAACTTCCTTCCGACATACGCGGCCGACGCCTGGTACCACGGGAAGATCGCGAACAAGCCGCCCCTCGAATCCTTCATCCAGCAGGCGCGCGAGTTTGCCAGCGGACCCTATGCGGCCGCTCTGCAAAAAGGGAATGCAATCAGCGTCGAGGAACGCCAGTCGGTCGCCCAGCAGATGGCGCAGCTGACCGGCCTTTCCGCCGATTATATCCTGCGCTCCAACCTGCGCGTGCAGCCGAACCGCTTCCAGCGCGAGCTTCTGCGCGACCGGCACCAGGTCATCGGGCGAATCGACTCGCGCTACGTCGGGACCGAGCCCGACAATGTCGGCGAGGGCGCCGATTACGATCCGCAGGGAAGCGCGATCACCGGCGCATTCGTCGGCGCGCTCAACGATTATCTGTTCCGCGACCTCGGCTACAAGACTCCGCTCGTCTACCGTCCGAACAATTACGGCGCGGTCTATGGCGGCGATTCGAGCTGGGACTTCACCCACCGCGCACCCGACGGGCAACAGCAGATCGCCGACACCAGCGTCGATCTTGCCAGCGCGATGCGCCAGAACCCGCGCATGAAAATCCTGTCGGTGAACGGCTATTACGATCTCGCCACGCCGTTCCACGGTGCGGAATATGAGTTCAAGCACATGGCGCTCGAGCCAGAGCTCCAGGCGAACATCCGCTACACTTATTATCCCGCGGGCCACATGATGTACACGGACCCGGCCTCGGCCCAGCAGCTGAAAGCCGATCTCGCGAGCTTCTACGCAAGCGCGATGTGACAAAGGAAAGGGGCCGGCAGAGCGAACTCCGCCGGCCCCCTCGCCCCCGAACTGATTCGGCTTAGCTGATCGGCTGCAGGTTCACCGCGGCGGTCTTGCCGCGGCGGTCGACCTCGAGCTCGAACTCGAGCCGGTCGCCCTCGTTGAGCGTCGGGATCCCCGCGCGCTCGACTGCCGAGATGTGCACGAATGCGTCCGGCTGGCCGTCGTCGCGCTGGATAAACCCAAAGCCCTTCATGGCGTTGAAGAACTTGACCGTCCCTTGCGCCTTTTCGCCGGTCAGCTGGCGCTGCGGCCCACGTTCGGCGCGTTCGACTGCGAGCGGCTCGCCCTCGATGCGAAGGTTCGTCGCCGAGATGCGGCCGCCGCGGTCGACCAGCGTGAACTCGAGCGGCTGGCCGTCGGCAAGGTCGGTGAGGCCCGCCTGCTCGACCGCCGAGATGTGGACGAACACGTCCTCGCCGCCGTCATCCCGCACGATAAAGCCGAAGCCCTTCTGCGGGTTGAAGAATTTGACGACTCCCTTGCCTTCGCCGACGACCTGCGGGGGCATTCCGCCGCCACCTGCGCCGCCGCCGCGGAAGCCGCCTCCGCCACCGCCGCGAAAGCCGCCACCGCCACCGCCGCCGAAGCCGCCACGGTCACCGTAGCTGCTGCCACCGCCGCCGCCGAAGCCGCCACGGTCGCCGTAGCCGCCGCGACCGCCACCGCCACCGCCGCCAAAGCCGCCGCGCTCCTGAAAACCGCCAAATTCCTGGAAATTATCTGCGCCGAAACTTTCGCGCTTGTCGCGGCCGCGCCCGCCGCGTTCTCCTTTGCGCCCTTTATCGAAACCCATATCCGTCCGAACTCAATCTGCCCGTTGACCCCTGAAACCAACGCGCTCGGGCAAAAAGGCGCAACCGGTCATGGCGCGCAATCCACTCACGCACCGTTCACATCATTACAGCAAAATTGAAGGCGGCTCTAGTGACTCAAATTGCAGTGAAATTTCACGGGGCTGGCAAGGCAGGCGCGAGGGAGACTAAAGCGCCCTGACACGCTTCACCCGAGGAACTCGAATGGCCGTTCATCTGCACGAGGAAGACCTGCCCGCGGACGTGGGATTCGCCGACGGGCCGATCGCGGTCGATACCGAGGCGATGGGCCTCCACCCGGGCCGCGACCGGCTGTGCCTGGTGCAATTGTCCGACGGCAACGGCGACGAGCATCTCGTAAGGTTCGGAGAGGGAAGCAACTTTTCGGCGCCGAACCTGAAGCGGCTGTTAGCAGACCCGAATCGGCTCAAGCTCTACCATTTCGCCCGCTTCGATGTCGGCATCATGCAATATTACCTCGGGATCATGGCCGCCCCGCTCTACTGTACCCGGACGGCTTCGCGCCTCGTCCGCACCTACACCGACCGCCACGGGCTCAAGGATCTCGTTAAGGAGCTTCTCTGCCACGAGATCTCGAAACAGCAGCAGACCAGCGATTGGGGCGCCGCCGAGCTCAGCGAGGCGCAGCGCGAATATGCTGCGAGCGACGTCCGCTATCTGCACGCGCTCAAGGACAAGCTCGACGAGCGCCTCCAGCGTGAGGGCCGGACGGCGCTCGCCCAGGCCTGCTTCGATTTCCTGCCGGCGCGCGCGCTTCTCGATATCGCCGGCTGGCCGGAGCAGGACATCTTCGCGCACGATGGCTGAAATCGCGCAAAGGCAGCGCGCCGGAAAGCAGCGCTGGGCCGAGCCTGGGAGCGCGCATGACCGGCTCGTCAAGTGGATTAAGGTGATCCTGCCCGCGGGGGTCGGGGTGCTGATCGCCGTGCTCGCGCTCGCCCCGCTCGGCAAGAAGAGCGACGTCAGCTTCATCCTCGACAAGAAGAAGGTCGAGAATGCGCCCGAGCGGATGCGGGTCGAGCAGGCGCGCTATGTCGGGACCGACAACAAGGGGCAGCAGTTCACCATCGTCGCCAACCGTGCGATCCAGCCCAGCTCCGAGGTACCCGTCGTGGACATCCGCGGCATGTTCGCCCGGCTTGCGCTGGCGCAGGGGCCCCTGCTGATCGCCGCGAACCAGGGGCGCTACAACGTCGATACGCAGAAGATCATGATCGACGGCCCGGTCAAGGTCGCGGGCGCGGGCGGATACCGACTGGCGACGCGCGACGTCACGGTCGACCTCAAGCGGCGGGAGCTGGCGAGCGACGGTCCCGTCGCGGGCGCCATGCGGCTCGGCCAGTTCCAGGCGGGCCAGTTGCACGCCGACCTTGGCGACCGGACGGTCGTGCTCGATCACGGTGCTCGCTTGAAAATCGTGCAGGGGGCCGTCAGATGATGCGCATGCGCTTTGGCATCATCCTTGCTACAGCCGCGTTGGCGGCCACCGCCGCAGCGGCGCAGATCAAGCAGGAGCAGCCGGTTTCCGCGCTGAAAGGCCACAACAGCGACGCGCCGGTCGACGTGTCCGCCGACCGGATCGAGGTCCAGGACCGCGCCGACCGGGCCGTGTTCATGGGCAACGTGCACGTCACCCAGGCCGAGCTCACGCTCGACACGCCGCGGCTGACAGTTGCCTATTCCGGCGGTGCGGGCGCCGGCGGTGTCCAGATCAAACGGCTAGACGCTGCCGGCGGCGTGGTCGTGCGCAGCCCCTCGGAAACCGCGCGTGGCGATTTCGGGGTCTACGACCTCGAGCGCAAGCTCATCACCCTGATCGGCAACGTCCAGCTGACCCGCCAGAACAACCAGGTCAGCGGCGCGCGGCTGGTCATCGACCTCGACACAGGGCGCGCGGTAATCGACGGCGGCCCGCCCGGTGTGAACTCGAGCGGCGGTCGCGTGAAAGGCCATTTCACTGTCCCGCAGCGCCAGCAGCAATAGGCACGCTGCGGTGAACGAAGCCGTCACCCTCGCGCGGCCCTCCGAGGAGACGGAGCAGGTCAGCGGCGGTCTCGAGGTCCGCTCGATCGCCAAGTCGTACGACCGGCGCGCCGTGCTCCACGACGTTTCGCTCGACGTTCATCGCGGTGAGGTGGTCGGGCTGCTCGGGCCGAACGGCGCCGGCAAGACGACCTGCTTTTACTCCGTCATGGGGCTGGTGAAGCCAGACAGCGGGCGAATTTTCCTCGACGGCCAGGACATCACCGGCTTGCCGATGTACCGCCGCGCCATCCTCGGCCTTGGCTATTTGCCGCAGGAGACCTCGATTTTCCGGGGCATGACGGTCGAGGAAAATATCATGGCGGTGCTCGAGGTCACGGAAGCGAACCGCCACGCACGCCATGCGCGCCTCGAGCAGCTGCTCGGCGAATTCGGGCTGACCGCGCTTCGCGATTCGCCCGCGATGGCCTTGTCCGGCGGTGAGCGGCGGCGATGCGAGATCGCCCGCGCGCTCGCGGCCAAGCCGACCATCATGCTCCTCGACGAGCCGTTCGCCGGCATCGACCCGATCTCGATTGCCGACATCCGCGAATTGGTGCGCGAGCTCAAGAGTCGTGACATCGGCGTGCTCATCACCGACCATAATGTGCGAGAGACGCTCGACATCGTCGACCGCGCCTGCATCATTTACGATGGGCAGGTCCTGTTCGCGGGCACTCCCGAAGCGCTGGTCGCCGACCAGGAGGTCCGGCGCCTGTACCTCGGCGAGAGCTTCGCGCTGTAACGGGCTTGCACAATGGGCCTTGGCCCCTCCCTCACCATCCGCCAGTCGCAGCAACTGCTGCTCACGCCGCAGCTCGCGCAGGCGATCAAGCTGCTGCAGCTCAGCAACCTCGAACTCGACAGCTACATCGCCGAGGAAATCGCGAAGAACCCGCTGCTCGAGGCGCAATCCGGCGAGCCGGACGAGCAGCCCGCCGGCGACTTCCAGGGCGAGGAGTTCGACAGCAATGAGGCGCCCGACGATCCGGGCGCGGACGACCTGATCAGCGGGCAGGCGGACGACGACCGTCCGCTCGACGTCGATTGGCAATCCGAAGCGCTCGAGACCGACAGCTATGCCGACGTCGTGACGTCAGGCGGCGGTGAGGACGCATTCGACTTCGAACGCGTCCAGTACGCGGCCGCCTCGCTTTCCGAGCATCTGACCGACCAGCTCCACGGCATGTCGGGGGACCTTGGCGATCTCGCTCGGGTCATCGCCGAGACACTGGACGAGACAGGTTATCTAGCCGTACCGCTAGAGCAAATTGCCGAGCTCACGGGCGCGCCGCTTTCGCTTGTCGAACGGGCGCTCGAGACGGTGCAGGGCCTCGACCCGGCGGGCGTCGGCGCCCGCTCGCTCGCCGAATGCCTTGCGCTGCAGGCGAAGGCCGCGGACCGATACGATCCGGCGATGGCGCGGCTGATCGACAATCTCGAACTGTTGTCGAAAGGCCGGACCGCGGACCTCAAACGCATCTGCGGAGTCGACGACGAGGATCTCGCCGACATGATCCGCGAGCTCAGGGCTTACGACCCGAAGCCTGGCTGCCGCTTTTCGGGATCTGCGGCAGTGGAAGTCACACCCGACGTCTTTGTGCGCCGCACCCGCGGCGGGTTCGCCGTCGAGCTCAACCAGGCGACGCTTCCGCGGCTGCTGGTCAACCGCCGCTACTACCAGGAGCTCAAGTCCGGGCCGCAGGACAAGAAGTCGCGTGCCTGGCTGAGTGAATGCCTGCAAAGCGCCAACTGGCTGGTCAAGGCGCTCGACCAGCGCGCGCGGACGATCGTCAGGGTCGTTTCCGAGATCGCGAAGCGCCAGCAGGGCTTCTTCGAGCGCGGCGTCTCGGCGATGAAGCCGATGACCCTGCGCGAGGTCGCCGAAGCGATCGGCATGCACGAGTCGACCGTCAGCCGGGTGACCTCGAACAAATATCTGCTGTGCGACCGCGGCCTCTACGAGCTCAAATACTTCTTCGGTTCGGGGGTCCAGTCGGCCGAAGGCGACGGCGCGGCGGCGGAAGCGGTAAAGGCCGCGATCAGGGAACTGGTCGACGCCGAGACCGAAATCCTTAGCGACGATGCGATGGCAGGGTTGCTCAAGCACAAGGGCTTCGACGTCGCGCGCCGCACCGTCGTCAAATATCGAGAATCGATGGGGATCGGCTCCTCGATCCAGCGGCGGCGCCTGCGGAAGATCGCGGGCTAGGTGCTGACCCGCGCCCAGATCGGGAGGTGATCCGAGGCCCGGCGCGCGGCCGGGCTCATGTGGACGCCCGCGGCCTCCACGTTGAGCGCCTTGTCGACGATGATCCGGTCGAGCTGGGCCACCGGGTGGCGGGCGTGGAAGCTCGCGCCCGTCGGGGCGATGTGAAACTGCGGCGCGAGCTCCTGGAGGCATCCGGCAGCGGTGCGCCATTCGTTGGTGTCGCCCATCAGCACCGTCGGCATCTTCTGCGGCCGGCGCGCGATCGCCTCGAGGATGGCGCGCATCTGGCGCCGCCGCCAAAGCCCCGAAAGGTCGAGGTGCATCCCAATGACCCTGAGTGGCCGGTCCTCGATCAGCAGCTCGGCCATTACCGCGCCGCGCGGCTCCAGCGTCGGCAGGTCGACCACGGTGCAGGCAAGGACGCCGATGTGCCTCTTCACCAGGATCGCGTTGCCGTGCCAGCCGATGTTGCGCGTATCGACCTTCAGGAGCCGGTCGGTGTGCCTGCGGGCCTTTTCGAGGATGCGTTTGTGACGGACGCCGAAGGCGACCGGCTGATACAGGCCGTGGCTGTCGATCAACTCGTGCGGCATCGTCGAGCCGCGCCCGCCGGTCCTTTTGTCCGCCTCCTGCAGCGCGACGATGTCGGCGTCGATCTCCTGGAGCACGCGAAGCACCCGCTGCGGGTCGCGGCGCCCGTCGAGTCCGACCGCCTTGTGCATGTTATAGCTCGCCAGCGTGATGCAGGGCCCGCTGCTCATGCCCTCGCCAATAGATGTTGCTGCTGAATGGTTCCTAGACGTCCAAATTCGCGACGCTGAGCGCGTTGTCCTGGATGAACTCGCGGCGGGGTTCGACGACGTCGCCCATCAGGCGGGTGAAGATTTCGTCGGCGACGTCGGCCTGGGCGACCTCGACCCGGAGCAGCGAGCGGTTGGCGGGGTCGAGCGTGGTCTCCCACAATTGCTCGGCGTTCATTTCGCCCAGGCCCTTGTAGCGCTGGATCGACAATCCCTTCCGGCCGGCGGCGAGCACCGCGTCGAGCAGTTCCGAGGGCCTGGTGATCGTCACCGGCTTGCCCTTGGTGTCGGCGGCGACCTCTTCCGCGGCATCCTCGCCCTCGCCGGTGCCGAGCGTCGGCTCCTGCTCGACGGCCGCGCCCTTCTTGAGCGTGCGCAGGGTCGACGGGCTGGCATATGCGGCAGCCTGCTCGCTCGCCAGCAAGTCGAGCTTGCGCGCTTCAGCCGAGACGAGGAAGGTCGGCTCGATCAGATAGGCATCGGTCACGCCGCGCCACAGGCGCTTCAACAGGTAACCGCCCTCCTGCGCGACTTCGCCGGTCCAGCTCGCCTCCGGGTCGCCGGCGTTGAGCCATTCGGCAACCCTCGCGATCGCTTTCGCCCTCTTATCGCGGTCGAGATTGGGCCTCAGCGCACCGTCGATCGCGAGCGCTTCGATGATTGCCGGGTCATATTTGCGCGGCGCGTAGCGCATCAACGTGCGCATGCGACGCGCGTGGTCGACCAAGGTCTTGAGGTCCTTGCCTGAGCGCTGGCCGTCCGGCGTGTCGAGGATGAGGCCATCGAGCCCCGCTTCCTCGAGATAATCGTCGAGCGCGGCATCGTCCTTGAGATAGACTTCCGAGCGGCCGCGGGCGACCTTGTAAAGCGGCGGCTGGGCGATGAACAGGTGACCGTTCTCGATCAGCTCCGGCATCTGCCGGTAGAAAAAGGTCAGCAGAAGCGTGCGGATATGGGCGCCGTCGACGTCGGCGTCGGTCATGATCACGATCTTGTGATAGCGCAGCTTGGCGATGTCCCAATCCTCGCGAATTCCGGCGCCGAGCGCCTGGATTATCGTCCCGATTTCGCGCGACGAAAGCATCCGGTCGAAACGGGCGCGCTCGACGTTGAGCAACTTGCCGCGCAGCGGAAGGATTGCCTGGTTGTGGCGGTTGCGGCCCTGCTTGGCCGAGCCGCCGGCGCTGTCCCCCTCGACCAAAAACAGCTCGCTGAGCGCGGGATCGCGCTCCTGGCAGTCGGCTAGCTTGCCCGGAAGCGAGGCAATGTCCATGACCCCCTTGCGCCGGGTCAGGTCGCGCGCCTTGCGCGCCGCTTCGCGCGCGGCGGCGGCGTCGATGATCTTCTGGACGATCGTCTTGGCGTGCGCCGGATTCTCCTCGAGCCATTCGCTCAATTTGTCGGCGATCAGGCTTTCGAGCGGCTGACGCACTTCGGAACTGACCAACTTGTCCTTGGTCTGCGAGCTGAACTTGGGGTCGGGCAGCTTGACCGAGACGATCGCCGTCAGGCCTTCGCGCATGTCGTCGCCGGTCAGCGCGACCTTCTCCTTCTTCAGGATGCCCGAGCGCTCGGCATAATTGTTGAGGGTGCGCGTCAAAGCGCCGCGGAAGGCCGCGAGGTGGGTGCCGCCGTCGCGCTGCGGGATGTTGTTGGTGAAGGTGAGGACGTTCTCGTAATAGCTGTCGTTCCACTCGAGCGCGACCTCGATGCCGATGTCCTCGCGCTGCCCTGTGACCGAAATCGGCTCCGGGATCAGCGCCGTCTTGGCGCGGTCGAGATATTTCACGAACGCGGCAATTCCGCCCTCGTAATACATTTCGACTTCCTTGACCTCGTCGTGCCGAGCGTCGACGAGGACCAGTCGAACGCCCGAGTTGAGGAAGGCAAGTTCGCGGAACCGGTGCTCGAGCCGCTCGAAGTCGAATTCGGTGACCTTGAACGTTTCGGGGCTCGGCAGGAAGGTCACGCGGGTGCCGCGCCTCTCGGTCTTGCCGACGACCTTGAGCGGCGCCTCGGCCTCGCCGTGGCGGAAGCGCATGAAATGCTCCTCCCCATCGCGCCAGATGGTGAGGTCGAGCCATTCGCTGAGCGCGTTGACGACCGAGACGCCGACGCCGTGGAGGCCGCCGGAGACCTTGTAGGCATTGTCGTCGCTGGTGTTCTCGAACTTCCCCCCGGCATGGAGCTGGGTCATGATGACCTCGGCCGCCGAGACCCCCTCTCCGGCGTGAATCCCGGTCGGGATGCCGCGGCCGTTGTCGTCGACGCTGACCGATCCGTCGGGGTTGAGGGTGATCAGGATCCGGTCGCAATGGCCGGCGAGCGCCTCGTCGATCGCGTTGTCGCTGACCTCGAACACCATGTGGTGGAGGCCCGAGCCATCGTCGGTGTCGCCGATGTACATGCCGGGCCGCTTGCGCACGGCATCGAGGCCCTTGAGGACCTTGATGCTGTCGGCGCCGTAGGAATTGCCGTTGCCGTTGCCGTTGTTCTGGGTGTCAGTTGCCATAGTCGAGATATAGGGATTTTCAGGCGGAAGTCACGCGCGCGCGCACGCGTACGCGCGCGAGGCGGCAACGCGAAACGCAGCGATTGCAGCGACCCTACGCGTGCGCCCGCGTGAGTCGGGCGCGAATGTTCGTGAATGTTCGCAGTGACGGCCTCCGAAGTTGCCAAAGTTGGCACCTCAACGCGTGCGCGGGTGCGCACGTGCGCACGCGATGGGCAGGAGCGCCTCGGCTCCGTCTTCAGGCGAATCGCGGGAGCGTTCATCCGGCAGCTTGGACCACAATTCGTGCCGTGTAGGACAGACTTATGCTTCCCTTGCCGGGACAGCAAACATTGGAAGCCGGGCTCGGCGTAGTCCGACGTCAGGCGGCGCGTGTGCCGCCTCTCCTGCCGCGGCGGCCGTAGAACTTGCGCTTGGGTTGGCCACCCTCGGGGCGGCGTTCCGGCTGGGCTTCGCGGTAGGCTTCGGGACGGTAGGAGGACTGCACGCGCTCGTGCCGCTGCTCGTCACGCCGCTGGCCGGTGCCGTCCTGCGCCGACGAGCGGGCATGGCGTAGCTGGCCATTATTGCGGTTGCGGCGCTGCTGGCCGTCCCGGCGACGGTCGGCCTTGGTGTTCGAGGAACGGCGCTCCGGCTGAGGCTTTGGCGCTGGCTTGAGGCGCCTCAGCGCCTCGGCGGCCGCGGCGAATCCCTCCGGAAGCGGAGTGACCGCGATGCGCTGGCGGGTCGTGCGCTCGATGTCGCGGAGGTTGCCGCGCTCGTCGGGACTGCAGAAAGCGATCGCGATGCCGTCGGCGCCGGCGCGCGCGGTGCGGCCGATTCGGTGGACGTACTGCTCGGGGACGTCCGGCAGGTCGAAGTTGACGACGTGGCTGACGCCCGGGATGTCGATCCCGCGCGCGGCGATGTCGGTCGCGACGAGGACCGGCACCTCGCCCGACTTGAACGCTGCGATCGCGCGCTCGCGCTGCGGCTGCGACTTGTTGCCGTGGATTGCGCCCGCGGCGAGGCCCGCGGCCTCGAGCTGGCGGACGATCTTGTCGGCGCCGTGCTTGGTGCGGCTGAACACCAGCGCCCGCTCCACCTCGTTGCGCTGCAGGAACAGCGTCAGGAGCGCGGTCTTTTCGGCCTGGTTCACCATCGTGACGCTCTGGTCGACACGCTCGACCGTGGTCGCCGCGGGCGCAACCGAGACTTCGGCCGGGTTGGTCAGATACTTGTCGGCGAGCTCCTTGATCGCCCTCGGCATGGTGGCCGAGAAGAACAGGGTCTGGCGCTTCGGCGGGACGAGCGCGACGATCCGCTTCAGCGCGTGGATGAAGCCGAGGTCGAGCATCTGGTCGGCTTCGTCGAGGACGAGGATTTCGAGCTCGCGAAGGCTCAGCGCGCGCTGGTCGATGAGGTCGAGCAGGCGGCCCGGGGTCGCGACCAGCACGTCGAGGCCGCGCGCGACGGTGCGCACGCTCTTCGAATTGGGGACTCCGCCGAAGATGACGCCGACCGAGAGGCGCATGAAGCGGCCGTAGGCTTCGGCGCTCGCGGCGATCTGCGAGGCGAGCTCGCGGGTCGGTGCGAGCACCAGCATCCGGACCTGGCCGGGCTTGAGATAGACCCGCTCGGCTGCGAGCCGGTCGAGCGATGGCAGCATGAAGGCGGCGGTCTTGCCGGTGCCGGTCTGGGCGATGCCCAAGAGGTCGCGTCCGGTCAGGACCGTCGGGATCGCCTTGAGCTGGATCGGCGTCGCCTGAGCATAATTTTTAGCCGCGAGCGCGTCGAGCAGGGGCTTCGAGAGCCCCAAGGACATGAATGACAATGGAAATACCTTGAAATGGGCCGGGGCGCGCGCAGGTGTTGCGCGTGCCGGCGGCGGGGAAAAGCACCCCCGCGTGAATTGGGATGAAGTTGGTCGAGACGCGGGCTGCTCCACTTCGTCGGGAGCCTTCACGCCGCTTGCAAAGCGCCTCGTGTTGCAGTGCAATATAGGGGACGCAGGTTAAGAAGTCCACCTGCGGTCAGGCTGGGGCGATTTGCCCCGGCTGGACGTGAAAGCGGGAGGCTTCGCCGATCCCTTCGAACAGCGCGGCTTCGGTCGCCGTCATCCACACCTGACCTCGACCTTCGAGCCTTGCGAACAAAGCGGACCGCCGTTTGGGATCGAGGTGGGCGGCGACTTCGTCGAGCAGCAACAGCGGCGGGTCGCCGCGCCGGTCGACGACCAGCTCGGCGTGGGCGAGGACGAGGCCGAGCAGGAGCGCCTTCTGCTCACCGGTCGAGGATCTGGCAGCGGGCATTTGCTTGGCGCGGTGGAGAACGGCGAGATCCTGGCGGTGCGGGCCCTCCGTGGTTCGGCCGGCAGCGCCGTCGCGCTGACGGTTGGCGCTGAGAGATGCCGCCAGATTGCCGCCGGACCAGCCTTCGAGCGCGATCGTTGCGCTCGCAAACTCGTCCTCGGGAGCGTTTGCGAGTCGCTCGTCCAGCGCAGCGACAGCCCTGGCGCGCGCTTCCGCGATCGCGGCGCCATGCTCGGCCATCGCCGCTTCGAGCGAGGCGAGCCATGCCTCGTCCCATCGCTCGTCGGCCAGCAGCTTGTTCCGCGCCCGCATCGCGGCCTCGTAGCGGGAGGCATGGTGCGCGTGCGCCGGCTCCAGCGCGAGCACCAGCCGGTCGAGAAAGCGCCGCCGCTCCCCTGCGCTTCCGGTGAAGAGGCGATCCATCGCGGGAGTCAGCCACAGAATTGAAAGCCAGTCGGACAAGCTGTTGACGGAGGCCGGAGCGCCGTTGACCCGCACCTGCCGCCGTTCGGGCGCGGCGGCGAGGGTGCCGGTGCCGATGTCCGCTTCGCCGAGCCTGACGGCGACCGCCCAGCCGCCGATGCCGCCTTGCCGCGCCATCTCGGACAGCGCGGCGCCGCGCAGCCCGCGGCCGGGAGCGAGCATCGACACGGCTTCGAGCAGGTTGGTCTTGCCGGCGCCGTTCTCGCCGAACAGCAGCACGAAACCCGGCCCTGCTTCGAGCGAAGACGAGGCGTAGGAGCGGAAATTGGTGAGCGTCAGGCGGGAAATGCTGGCCATTTGCAGGGTCGAAGTAGCGCTTCGACCCGCCAGTTACACGCGCATCGGCATGAGCACGTAGAGCGCGTTCGACTTGTCGCTTTCGCGCAGCAGGGTGGGGGCGGCGGCGTCGGCGAGGTGGACCTCGACCGTGTCGCCGTCGATCTCACCCAGGATGTCGAGCAGATATTTGGCGTTGAAGCCGATCTCGATGCCGTCGGAGCCGTAATCCGCCGGCACTTCCTCGGTCGCGACGCCGTTCTCGGGACTGGTCACGGACAAGGTGACCTTGTCGCGGTCGACGGCCATTTTCACGGCGCGCGTCTTCTCGCTGGCGATCGTCGAGACCCGATCGACGCCTTGCGCGAAGCTCTTGGGATCGAGCTTGAGCAGCTTGTCGTTGCCGGTCGGGATCACGCGATTGTAGTCGGGGAAGGTGCCGTCGATCAGCTTGCTGGTCAGGATCGCGCTGCCCAGCCCGAAGCGGATCTTGGTCGGGGACAGCGAAATCTCGACCGTGCCCTCGAGATCCTCGAGCAGCCGGTAGAGCTCGTTGACCGCTTTGCGCGGGACGATCACGTCGGGCATGCCGTCGGCGCCGTCGGGACGCGACACGGTGACTCGGGCGAGGCGGTGGCCGTCCGTCGCCGCCGCGCGCAGCTGCTCGTCGACGACGTGGAGGAAAATGCCCATCAGATAATAGCGCGTCTCTTCGCTCGAGATGGCGAAGCGGGTCTTCTCGATGATCTCGCGAAGCGTGGCGGCGGGAAGCTCGAAGCGGGTCGGCAGGTCGCCTTCGGCGATCACCGGAAAATCGTCGCGCGGAAGCGTTGAGAGATTGAACCGCGAACGGCCGGCGAGCACCTGCATCTTGCCTTCGGCGGCGCTCAGTTCGACCTGGCTGCCTTCGGGAAGCTTGCGGACGATGTCGAAGAAGGTGTGGGCCGAAACGGTGATCGCGCCGGGCTGCGTGACATTGGCCGGGACGCTCTCGTCGACCTGGAGGTCGAGGTCGGTCGCCATCAGCCGCAGCGAGCCGTCCTCGCGCGCTTCCATCAGCACGTTCGACAGGATCGGGATGGTGTTGCGGCGCTCCACGACCGATTGGACGTGGCCGAGGCTCTTCAGGAGGATCGCCCGCTCAATCGTCGCTTTCATCGCTTCAAAGCCCCTCGTCCGCGCTCGTCACGGGACGGTTATAGCGAGCCGTCCGCCATGCGGAAGTGGGGAAGATAGAAAGCAGCAGCACCCCTGCGAAGGCCGGGCCCAACCTTGATAGGAAGAGAGTCTGTGCTCCTGCGTTGACCTTCGGTCGCCTTCGGCTCGCAGGAGCACAACCTCATTACTTGCCGGCTTTCTCGCCCACCGCGGGTGCGTTCGCCGCCGGCTGTTTCGACGGCATCAGCACGGCGCTGATTTCATGGACGACGCCGTTGGTGAACTGCTCGTCGCCCTTGACGATCGTGGCCTTGTGCCCGGCGGAATCGCTGATCACGATATTGTCGCCGTCCTTGCTCGCGGTGAGCGTGCTGCCGCCCATGGTGGCGAGCGGGGCCTTGCCGTTGCCGGCTTCGACGACCTTCTGGATGTCGGCAACGAGCACAGTGCCGGGCAGGATCAGGTTGGTGATGATCCCGGTCAGCTGCGCGCGATTGCCTGCGCTGGTGTCGAACGAGCCGGCGGGCGCCGCGGCGATCGCCTGATCGGTCGGAACGAACACGGTATAGGGGCCCGGACCGGCAAGCGTCTGGTCGAGGCCGGCAGCCTTTGCAGCTGCCATAAACTTGCTGTTCGCCGGCAGCCCGGCGGCGATGGTCTTGTCGCCTGCCGCCTTCTGCGCCTGGGGCGACTGGACGTTCTCGGGGCTGTTGGCGACATTGTTTCCGCCGCCGTTGTTGTTGCACGCCGAGAGCGAGATCAGTGCCGCCCCGGCTGCGAGCGCGAGTGCATGAACCTTCATGCGCTTGGCCTCCTCTTTTGGTTCGCAAACGAAATGGCCCGGCGTGGATTGTGTTCCATCGCCGGGCCAAGGTTTAGTTGCTCGATATCGTGCGACCGATGCTCAGGTCAGCAGCGAGGCGACGATCGCCGTGACCAGCTGCGTGGTCGGGTCGACCTGGTAGATGTAACCGTTGTTGTAACGATACCAGGAGTTCGGCGTGTCATAGTAGGTCGCGCGATAGGCCATCGGGACGTTGTACATGTTGTAGCCCATCGGCAACGGCTGGCCGACCGTGAACCCCGGCGACATCAGCGCCGCAACCGACGTGATGAGGCTCGAGCCCCTGTCGTACTGGTAGATCGCGCCGGGCGCATACCAGTAGGAATAATCGGCCGTCGGATAGTACATGTCCCGATACTGCATCGGCAGATTGTAGTAGCTGTAGGACGAAGGCAGCATCTGCCCGACACCGTAGCCGCCGGCGTAGGTCGGGATCACGTTGACCACCATGCCGGTCACGCAGTCCACCTGATAGACCGTGCCGTAGGCATAGCGGTTACAGATGTTGTCGTAATAATTGCCGCCGCCGTAGCCGTAGCCGGCGCCATATCCGTAGGCGTAATTGGCCGGATAGAAGCTGTTGAGCCCGTAGTAGGAGGGCACGTAGCTGCTCATGTAGGTCTGCGGCAGGTAGGTGCCCGGCAGAAAGCCGCCCGCGAGCAGCGGGATCAGCGCGGCGATCAGGCTCGAGCTGCGGTCGACCTGGTACAGGTAGCCGCCGCCATACTGATAATAATAGTTCGGCGTCGACGGATAGAGATAGCTGACCGACCGCGGAAGCGCGCTCAGCGTCACGTAATTCGTGACTGTCCGGAGCGGTTCACCGACGAACCTCACGGCTTGCGCCGGCGCGATGAAGCGGGTCCGCGTGCCGAGATCGAGCGACCTCGCGATCCTGCTTTCACGGAAGACGCCCTCATTGGCGATGCGGTCGGCACGGAGCGCGTGGCGCTCAACGAGAAGATTGCGCGTTGCCATCTGCCGCTCGCCGCGGATCTGCTGGCGCTGGCCCTTCAGGTCCTGCTGGCGCGCCTGACGATCGAAGCGAAGCTGCTGGCGATCCGCCATCCGGCGGTCGACCTGCTGCACTCGGTTCGGCTGGACCCGCTGACGCTCGACCACGCGCTGCTTCTCGGCGCGGTTCGGACGAACCTGATGGCGCTCGGCCGCCCGAGTCTGGGCGCGCTCCGTGCGTTGCGACCGCGCCTGATGGCGGTCACGGTTCTGCGCGCGCTCCGCACGTTGGGGGCGCGCCTGGTGTCGTTCGGCCTGGGCAGAGCGAGACTGGTGCCGCTCGGCGCGCTGGGGTCGCGCAGCGCTGCGTTCGGCACGTTGCTGCCGTTCGGCGCGCTGCCTCTGCGGCGCGGCGCGTCTTTCGGTCCGCTGAGCCCTCTGCTGGCGGTCGACACGCTGGCCGCCGCGTTCGGCCTTTTCGACACGGTTGTTGTCATGCCCGCCCGGTCGCGCAGTGGCCGGGGCCGCGATCGCCAAGGCGGCGACGCCCGCGGCGAGAAATACCCTGGTCATCACAAAAATCTCCTTTCGAACGGCTAAAACGGCCCGCTCGTGGCGCCGTTCCAACGCTTAAACGGATGGGACCTGCAATTTAGCGCGCCAGGGTGAACCTGAAATGTCTTGCGCGTTCAGATGCTTAGTTAATTTTCGTCGCTCACCCACGACGCCCGCAACGACCTTACGGCAAGGAACATCAGCAGCGCCGCGACGAGATAGAAGGCGAGGCAGGCGACGGCGGCGTTGCGCAGCGCATCGATTCCATAGGTGGATTTGAACGCGTCGGAGAGCCGCCCCATCAGCAGCGGGCCGACGCCGAGGCCGATGAGATTGTTGATCAGCAGGAAGCTCGCAGAGGCGGTCGATCGCATCGCGCGCGGGACGAGATGCTGGACGGCGGCAATCACCGGGCCGAGCCACAGAATGTTGAGCGCATTGCCGATCAGCAGCAGCGGCCAGGCAATCCACAGGCTCGGCGCCGTCAATCCGAAGCCCCACGCCGGCACCGAGAGGATCCATGCAATCGCCGGGAGCCTGGCGTACCAGGCGCGGTCGCGCGTCCCGAGGCGGTCGGCGAGCCAGCCGCCGCCAAACACGCCGGCACAGCCGCCGATCAGCAGAAGCGAGGCGAGGAAATTGCCGGTCGTCAGGAGGTCGAGCTCAAAGCTGCGCATCATCACCGAGGGCGTCCACAGCGCCAGGCCGTAGCCGCACAGCGAGCTCGCGGACGAGGCGAAGGCGAGCAGCCAGAACGCGGGCTTGCGCGCGAGCATCGGGAACACGCTGCCGAGCGGCGCCTGGGCCGCCACCGCGCGCTTCGGCAGGTCGCGCACGACCAGCCACAGGATTGGCGCAAGAACGACTCCGGCGGCCCCCATGACGACAAATGCCGCCCGCCAGTTCACCGCATGCGCGATGTAAGCGCCGATCAGCGTGCCCGCGGCGAGACCGATCGGGATCCCGAGCGAAAAAATCGCAAGCGCACGCGCGCGGCGCTCGGCCGGGAAATAATCGGCGATCAGCGCATAGGAAGGCGCGACTCCGCCCGCCTCGCCCACGCCGACGCCGAGCCGGTACAAGAACAGCTGGCCGAACCCCGCCGCGGTTCCGCACAAAGCAGTGAAGCCGCTCCACACCGCGAGCGATCCCGCTACGACGGCGCTGCGGCTGGTCTTATCGGCGAGGAAGGCGAGCGGGACCCCGAGCGCCGAATAGAGCAGAGCGAAGGCGAGACCGCCGATCGCCCCGAACTCCGTGTCGGAGAGGTTCAGGTCCGCCTTGATCGGCTGGGCGAGGATGCCGAGGATCTGCCGGTCGAGGAAGTTGAAGATGTAGGCGACCAGCAGCAGCGCAAGGACGAGGGACGCGCTTCGAGGCGGTGCGTCGGTCCTGGTCATGAAATTTCCCCCAGCAGGCCGACCAGCCGATCGACATCCGCCTCGTCGTTGTAGATCGCAAACCCGATCCTGAGCACATCGCCGCGCACGTCGGTGATGCAGTTGCGCGCCTTGAGCTCACCGTACCAGCGCTGCGCGTCGGGGCTGCGGAAGGCGAGGAAGCGCGCATGCGGCTGTTCGTCCATCGGGTTGAGCAGCTCCGCCCGCCCCAGCGGCGTGCGCTCGAGGCCTGCGATCAGCTGCTTTTGGAGCGCGCCAACGTGCGTGGAAATGCGCTCCGTGGTGAGAACGTTCTGCTCGAGCATGCGCTGGACCGCGTTGAAGCGGTACAGCCCCGATGGGTCGAACGTCGCGCCGAGGAAGCGGCTCGCATCTTTGGCGTAGCCGACCCTCCCCGGTGGCAGGCTCAAATCCTCGAACTCGGCGAACCAGCCGGTGATCCGCGGCCGCTGTCCGAAGCCGGGCGGCGCGTGCATGAAGGCGCAGCCTTCGCCGGACATCGCATATTTGTACCCGCCGCCGAGGTAGAAGGCCGTCGCTGCCGGGGCTGCGCCGAATGGCTCGGGGATGGCCAAGAAAGCGTGGTAGCCGTCGATGACCACCCATGGGCCGTCGGACTGGCCGAGCGCGGCGAGCCCATCGACCCGATCGAACACGGCACCGCTGCCGAACATGACGTGGCTGACGAAGATGAAATCGTGGCCGCCTGAATCCGCGGCGCGCATGAACCGCTCCGAGAAGCTGTCGAAGGGTTCGACCGGGATTCGCTCGACGGCGGTCGCGCCGGCCTCTTCCCATCGCGCAAGCTGCCGGCGCGCGCTGTGGAATTCGCCGTCGCTGGTCAGCACGCGGATGGGCCAGCTCGATGAGCAGGCAGCGAACAGCCGCACGAGAAGCTCGTGCGTGTTGGGTGCGAAGACGATCGCGTCGGGCTCCCCAGTGCCGAGCTGGCGCGCGACATGGGCCTGGGCCTCGGGCCAGACCTCATCCATCACCTTGTCCCACTTGCGGTCGGCGAGCTTGGCAGCGTCTTCCCACGCCTGCATATGACCCTCGAAGCTCGCGTCGGGCCACAAATGATGGCTGTGCGCCGCGAAGTGCAGCCGCTCGGGATCGGCCGCAAGGCTCCGCGAGAACAGCTTCTTAAAACTCAAAGATCGGTCCTCAGCGACCACAGCTCCGGGAAGACGCGCTTGTCGAGGGTCGAACGGAGGTAGGGTGCGCCGGCCGAGCCGCCGGTGCCGCGCCGGCTGCCGATGATCCGCTCCACGGTGAGGACATGCTTGTGCCGCCAGCCGGCGAGCGCGTCGTCGATGTCGACCAGCTTCTCGGCGAGCTCGTACAGCTCGAACCAGCGATCGGCGTCGCGATAAACCTCGAGCCAGGCGGCCCCAAGCGCCGCGACCGAGCGGTCGCCGACGTCGAATCCGGCGCGTTCGAGGGCCGCGGTCGCCGCTTGGCGAAGGCTCGGTTCTGCAAGCGCCTGCTCAAGCGCGGCGCGCTCGCGACTGCCTTCCGGATAATGAGCGATGAAATTGGGTTCCTTGAGGCCGAGGCGGAACTCGATCTCGCGGAACTGTTCGGACTGGAACCCTGAAGACGTGCCGAGCACGTCGCGGAACTTGAGGTAATCGACGGGGGTGAGCGTAGAGAGCACGTCCCATGAAAGAGTCATTACCGCCTGGATGCGGCTGATTCGCGCCATCGCCTTGTAAGCTTCGGCGAAGCGGTCCGCCTCGACGAGGCCGATCGCCAGCCGCAGCTCGTGCAGCATCTCCTTCATCCACAGCTCCTTGGTCTGGTGGATGACGATGAACAGCATCTCGTCGTGCAGGCTCGACAAGGGGTGCTGCGCCGAGAGCAGCTGGTCGAGCTTCAGATAATCGGCATAGGTCATGTCGGCGGGGGTTGCGGTCATGCCGACCGATTAGGGGAAAGGCAGGCGCTGAGGAAGCGCCGCGCGTCTACTGCGGACGGTTGCCGCCGTAACCGGGCATGCCGGCCGAGCCGACCGAACCGATGTTCCCGAACAGCTCCTCGAAGAAGCTCTTGCTGCGGCCGAGCGTTGGCGTGCTTCGGCCCGAGGGATCGACGTTGAGCACCAGCTCCTTGCCGGTCTTCTGGATCGAGGCGACATTGCCGGCCGGGTCGAAGCGGACGAGCATCACCGTCTGCTTCGTCACGCGCGGATTGCGGAAGGCGAGCTGGTTGGTGTCGCGCGACACATAATACCAATCGGTGGGCGTGAACTGGCCCTGCAGCGTGGGCGTGCCGAGCAGCTTCTGGACCGAAGCCTTGTTGTCCACACCGGGCTGGATCGAGCTTGCGAGCTGCGGGTCGATGACAGCGCCCTTGTGCGCGCGGTTGCTCGCACAGCCGGCAGCGAGCAGCGCCGCGGCCGCGATCGTCGTAACCCTGACCAAGCCGACCTTCATCGTGATCCCTGCTTCCTTCCCTCGACGCCCGAAACGCGCCGGACCCGCGCCGCTGCCTTGCATGGCGCCGCTGCGCCCTCAATATGGCCCTCGCGCCAAATCGCAAGACTGCCGGCCGGCGGCTCAATCAGCGCCAAGGGACCTATGCTCGACTTCCTGTTCCGGAGATTAACGGCCGAACCGCCGCGCGGAGCGGCGCTGTTCAACGCGGTTACGCACACTGCCCGAGCGCCGCACTGGTATGTCGAAGGCAAGGTGCCCGACACGCTTGACGGTCGCTTCGCGGTGCTGGCGACGGTGACGGCTCTGGTGCTGGTGCGGCTCGAAGCGGACGGCGAGAACGGCGACCGGGTGTCGGTCGCACTCACCGAACGGTTCATCGAGGTGATGGAGTCGGAGCATCGCGAACTCGGCCTTGGCGACCCGGCGCTCGGCAAGAAGGTGCGCAAGCTCGTCGGTTCGCTGGCGCGTCGAACGGACCGCTGGCGGGAAGCGGTCAGCGGCGACGCCGACTGGCCATCGGTCGCGCGCGCCAGCCTCTATAGTGCCGGGGTCTCGCCGGATGCGCTGGAGCATTCCACGGCTGCGCTCGGGCGGCTGTGGACGAGGCTTGGTCAAGCCGAACTCGCCGATCTCGAACAGGGGAACCTCGCATGACGGACCGCTTCGCGCATCATCTGCGCCTCGACCAGATTCACGACGGCGAGCGGCTCGACCTCGTCGCCGACGAGGCCGAGCGGCGAGCGATCGCAGAGCGGCTCGACGTGAAAGCGCTCGGCCGCCTCGAAGCGCATGTGGCGCTGTCGCGGACGGGTGCGCAGGTCCGGGCCGAAGGGCGAATCATCGCTTCGCTCGAGCAAAGCTGCGTGGTCACGAACGATCCTGTCGCTGCGCACGTCGACGAGGCGTTCACGCTCCTTTTCATGCCTGAGCCGGAACCGGAGCGACCGGACGAAGAAATCGAGCTCGGCGCAGAGGATTGCGACGTGGTCTTTTACGACGGGGCTGCGATCGACCTCGGCACCGCCGTCGCGGATACGCTAGCGCTTAGCATCGACCCCTATCCGCGAAGCGCGAGCGCCGATGCCACGCTGAGGGAGGCCGGTGTGCTCAGTGAGGAGCAGGCAGGCCCGTTCGCCGCCCTCGCCGCTTTGAAGAAAGGAAGCGACGAAGCCTAGAACGGAACGTCGTCGTCGAGGTCGGTGTCGAACGCCGCGGGCTGCGGGCGCGACTGGGTGCGCGACGGCGCGCTGCCGAAGTCTTGGCCATCCTCGCTGAACGAGCCGCGCGAAGCCCCGCCACCCTCGCGGCTGTCGAGCAGGGTCAGCGCACCGCGGAATCGCTGCAGGACGACCTCGGCAATCTTCTGCTTCTGCCCATTGGCGTCGTCATATTCGCGATATTGCATCGCGCCTTCGATGTAGACCTTCGAACCCTTGCGCAGGAAGCGCTGCGCGACGTCGCCGATCTTCTCATCGTAGATCACGACATTGTGCCATTCGGTGCGCTCCTGGCGGTCGCCGTCGCGAGTCCAGCTCTCCGAGGTGGCGAGGCTGAATTTCACGACCTTGCCGCCGTTGTTGAACGTCCGCGACTCGGGATCCCGCCCCAAATTGCCGATCAGGATGACCTTATTGACGCTGCCCGCCATCGCACTCTCCATTGCCGAGCCGCAGCGATAGGGCACCGCAAGGGCCGATGCCAGCCCTCGCGGCTACGCCGTGGCGGCCTGGGCCGATCGCCGGTTCCACATGAAGCCGGCGATCAGCACCACGAGCGTGAGGATTTGGATAGCAACGCCCTGCAGCGTCGGAAACACCCCGAGGATCGAGAGCCTCGGCCAGTCGGCAAGCGGGTGGATCGAGATCATGCCCGCTTCCTGCAGCGCGGCCACGCCCTTGCCGGCGAGCACCACGGCAAGCACCGCGACCAGCGCCGAGCTGTAGGCGAAGAACTTGCCGATCGGCAGGCGCCGACTGAACCGCAGCATGGCGATGGCAATCGCGGCGAGCACCACGATACCGGCAAGACCGCCGGCGACGAGGCTGGCGACGCTGCCTTCCGCGGCCATCGCGGTGAAGAACAGGATCGTCTCGAACACCTCGCGATAGACCGCGACGAACGCGAGCGAGAACAGGAACCAGCGCGAATCGCTGGTCACCGCGCTGTGCAGCTTCTCGCGGATGTAGCGCTGCCACTGCCCGGCCTGGGCCTTGCCGTGCATCCAGATGCCGACGAACAGCAGGACGGCGGCGGCGAGCAGCGAGCCGAAGCCCTCGGTCAGCTCGCGGCTTGCCCCGCTGATGCTGATCAGGCTCGTCGCCACGAACCAGGTCAGCGCGCCGGCGGCGAGCGCGCTCGTCCAGCCATAGTGGACCGGACGGGTAAGCTCGGGGCGATCCGCCTTGTTCAGGAAGGCGAGCATCGCGACGACGATCAGCAGCGCTTCGAGCCCTTCCCTCAGCAGGATGGTGAAGGCGCCGAGGAATGCCGACGCATCGCTCGCCTGATCGGGAGCCAGCGCAGCTTCGGCTTCGTCGAACAGCGAATCGATCTTCGAAACCCGAGCGGCGACCTCGTCCGGATTGCGGTTCGCGGCGATGGAGGCGCGAAGCTCGCCCATCTGCTGCTCGACCTCCGCCAGCAGGGCAGCATCGCGAGCGCCGAGCATCGGCTCGACCGGCTCGAAACCGTCGAGATAGGCGGCGAGCGCGAGCCGCTTGGCTTCGTCGCGATTTCCGGCGCGATAGGCGGCGAGGCTCTCGCTGAGCCGCTGCCGCGCGAGCCCCAGGGTGGAAGCCCTGGCGGTCACCGCGTCAGGATGCGCGCGGAGATAGGCGATGACCGGCCCGGCCTTGTCCTCGCCGATTTGCTTGGCGAGTTCGGCTTCGGAGAGCGAACTCAGCGCGTTCAAATCGGGGATTTGCGCGCGCAGCGACGGGTCCGATTGCCAGAGCTTCTTGCCTTGGCGGGCAAGCGCATCGGGGTAGGCGAAACGGCCCGCCTGGTAAGCAAGCGCCCATTTATCGGCGTCGGGGAGCTGCGCGAAGCTCTGCATCGCGGTGCCCTCGAGCCCCTGGTCGATCACCTGGTAGAGCGCGAACGGGCTGCGCTCCCGGGCGCGGCTGCGGTCGGCGAACGCGATCGGCGGCGGGTCGAGCTGCCGCGCCATCTGCGTGTCCGCGTGGCCGCTCGCACCGTGGCAGCTGGCGCAATCCTGCTGGAAGAGCGCCGCTCCGCGGGCCAGGTCGGGTGCCTGACGCGGGCCGAGGGGCACGGGGTAAGCGGCAAGCAGATCGGACCCGAGCTTGCGCGCGGCGGCGGCCACCTGATCGGGCGCTGCCTTGCGGCCGATCAGCGCCTGCAGGCCATCGCCTTGCGCGACCAGCTTCGCCTTCGCCGGCTTGGCGGGGAGCGCCGCGAGCTTTTCCGAAACCGCGCCCGAAAACTCTCGCATCTCGGCATATTCTGGAGCGCTGATGACCTTGCCGCCCTTGACCGCGCCGCCGTAGTCGACCGCCATATAGTCGAGCAGTTGCCAGGCCGTCTGGACGTCGGGCGGCTGCGCCGCGAAAGCGGGAGTGGCCCAGAAGCAGGCGAGGAGGCTGAGCAAGGCCAGGAGGCGGCGCGGCATCAGCGCGGCGTAGCTCTCCTGCGAATGATTATCAATAGCCGTCCGGCGTTCAACGCGGCGGGTAGCGCAGGCGGCCGAGGAAGCGCGACAGGCTCAGCCGCTGGTCGGACGAGCCGCGCCACTCAGCCTTCATTTTCTCGATCTTCATCACGTCGTCGATGCGCCGGTCGAGAAAGCCGGTGGTTTCGGCAAATCCTTCGCTATTGTCGTTGAGCCAGACCAGCAGCGTCGAGCCGTAGACCGCGCCGAGCGTCATGCGCTTCGTATAGTGGTTGAAGTCGGTGCTGGTGTCGCCGGCGATCCGCCACATGGCATCCGCGGTCCGCCACGAGATGCGCAGCGCCAGCGGAACGTTCTGCGGCATGGCGAGGATCGCGAGCGCGCGCCGGGCAGCCTCGCGCGCAGGCTCCATGATTTCCAGCCGGCGCCACACCAACGCGCGGATCTTTTCGCGGATCTTGAGCGGCGCGAGCCGTTCTGGCGTGAAATAGGCCTCCAGCCCGCGGTCCACCTCCTGGATGTAGACGTCGATCATGCCCGCCTGGCTCTTGGGCATGGCAAGCCGCGCCTGGACCGGGTCGACGCCGAGCTGCTGCGCGGCCGAATCGACCGCTTGACGGGTCCAGCCGTCAAAGACGGCATTCTCGCCGACCGCGAGCGCCAGGCGCCGGCGAAGCTGCTCGAGAGGACTCGGGTCCGCCATCGGGGCTCAACTGGGCGGCTCAGACGATCGACGCAAGCCCCGATCGGGTAGCTGGACCAGCACCAGCGCCGCGGCGATGCCGATCGCGCCCACGCCGTCCATCGCCGACAGGCCTTCGCCATAGGCAATCCATCCGATGAGTCCGGAGATCGCGGGTTGCGTCAGCAGCGCGAGGCCGACGACGAGGGGCGGCAGCGTGCCGATCGAATAGACGAGCAGTCCCTGTCCCAAGACTTGGCTCGACAGAGCGAAGATCAGCAACGGCGTCCAGTCGTGCGGCCACAGACGCTCTCCGAGGCCGAGGCTGATGACCAGCAGGACCGGAACCGAGAAGGCGGTCGCGAGGATCAGCAGCGGCAGCGGCTTGAGCTCCGTTCGTCCCCGCTCGACGAAAATGAGGTAGCCGCCGTAGAACAGGCCGGCGACGAGCGTCAGCAGGTCGCCGGCGAAGTTCTTCGGGCTTAGCTCGTAGCTGCTGCTCATCAGCAGGGCTGCTCCGCCGAGCGCCAAGAGCAGCGCGAGGCTTTGTTTCGCCGACGGGGCGCGGTGCGCGAGAATCAGACCATAGACGGCGAAGACGAAGCTTCCCGAATTGCCGAACAGCGTCGCATTGCCGAGCTTCGTCATGAGGATGCCCGCGTTCCACGCGGCGAGGTCGAGCGAATAGAAAATCGCCGCAACCGCGACCGTGGCGATCAGCGCCGGCCGCGGCCAGTGCGCCGGCTGGCCGGCGATGCGCCCCACCAGCAGCAGAAAGGGAAGCGCCAGCGCCAGCCGCCAGAAGCCGGTGGCAACCGGTCCCACATCGGCGAGCCGCACCAGCCACGGCCCGAACGCAAGCGCGAGGTTGCCGAGCAGAAGCGCCGGGAAGGCGAGGCGGTGGGCTTTCTGCTGACTCACCCCGCGCGCATAGCGGCGGCGGCGCAGGAAGCTAGGGCGCGTATTGATCCCTTAGATTGTACAGCGCGACGGCCGCGCGCGCCGCGACCCCGCCCTTGTCGAGCTGACCGGGATCGCAGCGGACAATCGCCTGCTGCTCGCTCTCGACGGTGAGGATCCCGTTGCCGATCGCATAGCCCTGGAGCGTCAGGTCCATGAGGCCCCGCGCGCTCTCGTTCGATACCACTTCGAAATGGTAGGTTTCGCCGCGGATCACGACGCCGAGGGCGACGAACGCGCAGAAGCGGCCGCTGCGTGCCGCAAGCGCGATCGCGCCCGGGAGCTCGAGCGCGCCCGGGACCGTCAGCGTCTCATGCCTGTGGCCCGCCGCTTCGACGGCACGCCGGGCGCCAACGAGCAGCATGTCGTTGAGGTGCGGATAGAAGCGCGCTTCGACCAGAAGAAATATCGACAAATCCTACTCCTCCACCTTGATCGGCCGCTCTTCGATGATCGCGAGGCCGTATCCCGACAGGCCGACCGGCGCGTGGCGCGAGTTCGACAGCAGGACCATGTCATGGATTCCGAGCGCCGCGAGGATCTGGGCGCCGGTACCATAGCCTCGAACCGCATCGCCGATCTCCGCTGGCTTGCCGGATCGCAGGTCGATCGAGCGGGAGAGCGAGCCGGGGGCTGCGGCATGGAGCGTGACGACCACGCCCGAGCCCTCTTCCTCGATCATCCGCATCGCGCCGTGAAGAAGGCCGGCCTTGGGTCCCTTTTCTCCGAAAAGGTCGGCGAACAGGTCGAGGCTGTGCATCCGCACCAGCACCGGCTTCGACGAGTCGAGAGACCCAAAGACGAGCGCGAGCTGCTCCTCCCCGCTCGATTTGTCGCGGAAGACCTGCGCCTGCCAGGTGGCACCGCTATCCGCCGCGAACGGGCAGGTCGCGACCCGCTGGACGAGATGATCCTTCTGCAGGCGGTAGGCGATGAGATCGCGGATGGTTCCGATCTTGAGGCCGTGCGCACGCGCGAAGTCCATCAGGTCGTCGAGCCGCGCCATGGCCCCGTCCTCGCGCAGGATTTCGCAGATCACCCCGGAGGGGTTGAGGCCGGCGAGGCGCGCGACATCGACCGCCGCCTCAGTATGGCCGGCGCGCACCAGCACGCCGCCGGGCCTGGCGATCAACGGAAAGACGTGTCCGGGCGAGACGATCGCCTCCGGTCCATAGGAAGCGTCGATCGCGACGGCGACGGTGCGCGCGCGATCGGCGGCGCTGATTCCCGTGGTGATTCCGTCGCGCGCCTCGATCGAGACGGTGAAGGCAGTCTCCATCCGGCTGCGGTTGGTCCGTGTCATCGGCTCCAGCCCGAGCTGGTCGGCGCGCTCCTTGGTCAGCGCGAGGCAGACGAGGCCGCGACCGTGGCGCACCATGAAATTGATCGCGTCCGGAGTCGCCATCTGCGCCGGGACGACGAGATCGCCCTCGTTCTCGCGGTCCTCGTCGTCGACGAGGATGAACATGCGGCCGTTGCGCGCTTCGTTGATGATCTCTTTGGGACCGACCAGCACCTCGGCTGTGCCGCGCTGGATGAGCTTTTCCAGCCGGCCAAGAGTCTCGGCGGTAGGATTCCAATCGGGCTGCCCGAGCTTGCGCAGCGAATTGGGGTGGAGTCCGGCGGCGCGGGCCAGGCCTGCACGGCTCACTTCGCCGGTCGCAACGATGGCTTCGAGCTGGTCGATTAAGGCGGTGCTCACCAGCGGCCTATATCACATTGCGATGTGATGAAAAGCGGGAACAGATATGTTCCTATTGTGATCGCGCAGCTAATATCCGCGCTAAATAGCGCGCGAGAGCGTCGACTTCGACATTGAGCTGTCGCTCGGGTGCGAGATCGCCGAATGTCGTGTTCTGCGCCGTGTGCGGTATGACGTTCACCGAGAAATGGGTTGTTCCGTCTTCGGCGTCGCGAACGTCGTTGACCGTCATCGACACGCCGTCGAGCGTGATCGAGCCCTTGGCCGCGATCATCGCTCCAAGCGCGCGCGTGATGGCGATCCCGACTCGCTTCGAATCGCCTTCCGCGCAAATACCAAGGACGCGCGCGACGGCATCGACATGCCCCGTGACGATATGGCCGCCGATTTCGTCGCCGAGGCGCAGCGACCGCTCGAGGTTGAGCCGCGCGCCCTCGCGCCAGTGGCCCGCGGCGGTTTTCGACATTGTCTCGCCCGAAACATCCACCGCGAACCAGTCGTCGCCCTTGTCCACGACGGTCAGGCAGACGCCCGAGCAGGCGATCGAGGCGCCGAGTTCGACGCTGTCCATGTCGTAGCCAGTCGCAATTACGAGCCGGAGGTCGCCGCGCTGCTCGGCGGTGCGGACGGTGCCGACGTCGGTGACGATCCCGGTGAACATGTTCTCCTCGTGCTTCGGTCCTTCGAGACGCCGCTTCGATACGCTCCTTGCGGAGCTACTCAGCGGCTCCTCAGGATGAGCGGAATTGGGTAAGCCCGCTCATCCTGAGGAGGGACTGAGCGAAGTCGAAGTCCCGTCTCGAAGGACGCTTAGTCCGCCCTCACCCGCTCGTAAACTTCGAGCCGGTCGACGCCGAGCCTTTGCTCGTCGACGAGCTCCCAGCGGCCGTGCGCGTCGGCGATCGCATCGAGGCCTATGTAGCCGAAACTCGACTTGCCCTCGCCAACGATGATCGGGGCGCGGTAGATGAGGATGCGGTCGACGAGGTCCTCGGTCAGGAACGCGGTCGCGGTCGCGGACCCGCCCTCGACGAGTAGGTCGTTGACGCCATGAAGCCGATGCACATCTTGCGGGTTTCTCAGGGTTTCCCAGCCGTCGACCGCTTCGCCGCGAGTGAGCAGCGCATGCCTCGGCGAACGCTCCTCGAGGCCCGGCAGCCGGACGTCCAGCTTCGGCTCGTCGGCGAGATAGGTGCCGCGGCCGACGAGGATCATGTCGCTGTGCGCACGTTCGAGATGGACGTGGCGGCGTGCATCCTCGCCCGTAATCCATTTCGATTCGCCGGAAGGCAGCGCAATCTTGCCGTCGATCGACAGCGCCAGCTTGAGCGTGATCCGCGGCCGCCCGAGATCGAGCCGCGTGAGCCATCCGGACAGCGATTGCCTCGCTGCCTCGCGGCAGACGCCGAGAGTCACTTCGATTCCGGCTCGGCGCAGGCGGCGGATGCCCTTGCCCGACGTTCGCGGGTCGGGGTCCTTGAGGCCGATCACGACGCGCGAGGGCTGGCCTTCCAGCAACAGGTCGGTGCAGGCGGGGCCGCGGTCGCTGGCGTGGGCGCAGGGCTCGAGCGTCACGTAGACGGTTGCGCCGGCAATCCGCCTGCCCGCCTCGCCGAGCGCGACCGCTTCCGCGTGCGGCCTGCCGCCGCCGGCGGTTGCGCCCTTGCCGACCACCCGGCCCAAGCTGGACACGATCAGGCAGCCGACATTGGGGTTGGGTGCGCTTTGCCCGCGGGCATCCTCGCCCAGCGCGATGGCCTTCGCCATCCATTCGCGGTCGTCACTCAATCCCGAGCTGCTTTTCGAGCTTCTTGAACTGCTGCTGCCGCTCCTTCTTCCACGCTTCCTTCTCCGCCTGGTCCTTCTTTTGCTCGGCGGCGATGTCCGCATCGGTGCGGTTCGGGGAATAGAGCTCGACCTCGACCACCTGTGGCGGCGGCGCGGTGCCGATCTGCGGGTCGACGATAAACTCGATGACGATGATGGTCGTGACCAGCACCGCGAGGCAGGCGGCAATGACCTGCTCGCGGCTGCGGTGGCGCATCAGCGCGAACAGGTCGCGCAGCGCGGCTGCGGGGGTGGACGGCCGGGGGAACCAGGACATGAGCGGAAGATAAGCGCCGCGCGGCGGGTTCGCCAGCCTCAGCGCCGGCCCGCGGCTTCGAGGCGGCGGATCGCTCGGTCCTTGCCCATTGCAGCCAGGAGCGGCGCCATTTCCGGTCCGCTTTCACGGCCGGTGAGCGCGAGGCGCAGCGGGTGGAACAGCTCACGCCCTTTCCTGCCGGTCGCCCGCTTGAGCTCGCCCGTGAGCGTACGCCACGGCTCGTCGGACCAGTCGAGCCCTTCGGCGATCGCTGCCGCCTGCGTCACCACCAGGCGCTCGTCAGGCTCCAGGTCGGGCGCTGCGATCTCACCGTGAAGGACTTCGAACCAGCCGGCGAAATCGCCCAGCCGCTCGAGATTCCCGCGCAGCGCGAGCCAGTCCTCCTCCGTGGCACGCGCCGGGAGGAGGTCGGCCACCGATTCATAATCGAGATGGTGAAGCAGTCGCGCATTCACCAGCTCAACCTCGTGCGGGTCAAAATGCGCGGGCGCCCGGCCGAAGGTGGAAAAGTCGAAGGTCGCCGCCAGATCATCCAGCGAAGCGAGGGGCTCGACCGGCTGCGACGTCCCGATTCGCGCGAGCACGTCGAGCAACGCCATCGGCTCGACGCCTTCGTGCCGGAGATGCTCGGCGCCGTAGGACCCGAGCCGCTTGGACAGCTTGCCCTCAGCCGCGACGAGCAAAGCTTCGTGCGCGAATTCGGGCGGCTCGGTCCCGAGCGCCGCGAACATCTGGATCTGCACCGCGCTGTTCGACACATGATCCTCACCGCGCACGACGTGGGTGATGGCGAGATCGATGTCGTCGATGACGCTCGGCAGCAGATAGAGCCAGCTGCCGTCCTCGCGCCGGACGACGGGGTCGCTGAGCAGCTTGGGGTCGAAGCTCTGCTCGCCGCGGATGAGGTCGGTCCAGGCGATCGCCGAATCGTGATCGAGCCGGAACCGCCAGTGCGGCACGCGGCCTGCCGGCACCGGCGCATCGGCGGGCTTGCGTTCGTAGACCGGCGGAAGACCGCGCCCGAGCAGCACCTTGCGGCGAAGCTCCAGCTCCTCGGGAGTCTCGTAGCAGGCATAGACCCGCCCAGCCGCCTTCAGCCGCTCGAACTCGCGCTCGTAGAGGCCGAACCGCTCAGACTGGCGGACGAGCTTGTCAGGCGAAAGACCGAGCCATTCGAGATCGTCCCGGATCGCCTGGTCGAACTCGGCAGTGGAGCGCTCGCGGTCGGTATCGTCGATGCGCAGGATGAAGCTCCCGCCATTCTTCCGCGCAAACAGGAAGTTGTGAAGCGCGGTCCGGATATTGCCGACATGAAGCCGGCCGGTCGGAGATGGCGCGAAGCGGGTCACGACGGTCATGAACGTCGCCTAATCGGAGACGCCGAGCCTTACCAGCAAGTCGTCGGCGGCTGCCCTTCTAGCGAGATCGAGACATCAGCGGCTCGCGTCCCGCCAAATGCGTCCAGTTCCCCAGATTTCGTTACAATTCGTCACGGGCCCAACCGCGCCAAAGTCAGCTTCGGATGTGAGTGGGCGAATTTTGAGAGTGGCTGCCGTCAATTCGATCATCGCCGCCGACGTGCGGATGAGATCGAGCTGCGAACGCAGCTGAACAGCGACATCCCGCACAGTCGCTCGATCCAGAGCGGATGATGGGCCGAGCGCGGGATCTAGCAGAGCAAAGCGATCCCAATCTCGTCGCACGTCGCGATATGAATCGACAAGCGTCGCGCTGGCCGACGTCACCACGGCGTAATTGTCGACGCGTTCATTCCCCAAACGGTCATGAAGTTCGCGATTCATGTCCGCCGAAAAGGGCTCAACGGTGTAGCCGATAAAGCGCGGCACCCTAAGGTCGGTCGGATCGATGGAATCATTGCTGGAAGCCCGGCGCGCAACGTTCTCGACGCGCTCGACCAGACAAGGCGTGGCCGCGGACCAAATCCGTGCGACCTGCCGCGCCCGTCCGATCTCGTAGCGGACTCGCTTGTCCTCTTCATTAACGGCGCGCTGCTCGGCCCGGTCAGCCACCCAATTGGCGAGCGCTTGCGCGGTGAGCACGCCGGCGACCACGACGAGGAATTCGAACAGGAACAGCCTCGCTGTGGCTTGGCCTCGCCCGGCCCACCACCACTGACGCACCGCGTGGAACATGGCCCCCTCCGCCGTTCGGTGGCGCGGGCCCTATTCGTTTATCCGCCGGTGTGGAAGAAGTTGCTGATCGGGTAGCGGCGGTCGCGGCCGAAGTTGCGCTCGCCGATCTTCACGCCGGGCGGCGCCTGGCGGCGCTTGTATTCCGATTTGAGGACCTTCGATTCGATGTCCGCGACGAGGGTGATCTCGGCGCCGGTCGCGGCCGCCGTCTCGCGCACCGACATTTCCTTGTCGATCAGCGCTTCGAGGATGCGATCCAGCACCGAATAAGGCGGCAGGCTGTCCTCGTCCTTCTGACCGGGCCGGAGCTCGGCGGTCGGCGGCTTGGTGATCACCCGTTCGGGCATCACCGGCCCGTCCGGTCCCTGTCCGCCTTCGGGCTTGTTCGCGTTGCGCCAGCGCGACAGCGCGAAGACCGTGGTCTTGTAGGCATCCTTGAGCACCGAATAGCCGCCGGCCATGTCGCCGTAGAGGGTGGCATAGCCGACGCTCATCTCGCTCTTGTTGCCGGTCGTCAGAAGCATCTGACCGTCCGAGTTGGACAGCGCCATCAGCGCGACCATCCTGAGGCGCGCCTGGACGTTCTCGGCGGCAAGTCCGCTCATGTCCGGAAGCATCTGCCCGACCGCGGCGACTGCCGGCGCGATCGACACGACGTCATGGCGGCAGCCGAGAAGCCGGGCGCATTCGCGGGCGTCCTCGAGGCTCTCGTCGCTCGTGTATTCGGACGGGAGCATCACGCCCCGCACCTTCTCGGGGCCGAGCGCGTCGACCGCGATCGCCGCCGAGAGCGCGCTGTCGATCCCGCCGGACAGGCCGAGGATCACGCCTGGGAAGCCGTTGCGCTGCACATAATCGTGCAGGCCAACCATCATCGCCTTGTAGACGTCCTCCGGAAAGGCATCGAGCTGGTGGGTCTCGCGTGTTGTGCAGCGCCAGCCCTGGCCCGTGCGCTCCCAGTCGGTGATCAGCAGCGCTTCGTCCCAGTCGGGCATCTGCACCACCCGCTCGCCGTCGGGGTGGACGATGAACGACGAGCCGTCGAACACCAGCTCGTCCTGCCCGCCGACGCGGTTGAGGTAGGCGATCGGCAGCGCCGTCTCGAGCGCGCGCGAGCGCACCAGCCGGTAGCGCTTGTCATCCTTGTCGAGCTCGTAGGGGCTGCCGTTAGGAACCAGCAGCATCTCCGCGCCGGCTTCGGCGAGGTGCGCGCAGACGACTTCCTGCCAGATATCCTCGCAGATCGGCACACCGATCTTCACGCCCATGAACTCGATCGGCTCGGGCAGCGGCCCGGGCATAAAGATGCGCTTCTCATCGAAGGTGCCGTAGTTGGGCAGTTCTCGCTTCAAGGTTCGCGCCAGCACCCGCCCTTCGTTGGCGAGCACCATCGCATTGTAGACTGCGCCGCCCTCTGCGACCGGAGTGCCGATCAGGATCGCCGGACCGGGTTCCGTCGTCGCCGCGACGAGTTGGTCGGTGCACTCATGAGCCCGGCGAACGAACTCGGGCTTGAGGACGAGGTCCTCGGGCGGATAGCCGATCAATTGGAGCTCGGGGCAGAGCAGCAGGTCCGCACCCGCGGCCCGGCGCCGCATCTCGAGCATCGCCGCCGCATTGCCCTCGAGGTCGCCGACGCGCTGGTTCATCTGGGCGAACGCGATTTTCAGCCGGTCGGTCATCCTCATGCGGCCTTTAACGCGCGAAGGCGCGGCGGCAATCCTTTGCGCCTTACGGCGGCCGCCGCTAAGGGCCGTTGCAACGCCGCTGCCGAGGGCCCCCACATGAAATTGCTTGCCGGGAACAGCAACCTGCCGCTGGCCCGCTCGATTGCCGAATATCTCGAAACGCCGCTGACCGATGCGAGCGTCCGCCGCTTCGCCGACGAGGAGGTGTTCGTCGAGATCAACGAGAACGTCCGCGGCGAGGACGTGTTCGTGATCCAGTCGACCAGCTATCCGGCCAACGACAACCTCATGGAGCTGTTGATCTGCATCGACGCGCTGCGCCGCGCGTCTGCCAAAAGGATCACCGCGGTCGTGCCTTATTTCGGTTATGCCCGGCAGGACCGGAAGCCGGGACCGCGCACCCCCATCTCGGCCAAGCTGGTGGCGAACCTCATCACCACGGCTGGCGCCAACCGCGTGCTCTCGATCGACCTCCACGCCGGGCAGATCCAGGGCTTCTTCGACATCCCGACCGACAATCTGTTCGGCTCGCCGGTGATCGCGACCGACATCCGCGCGCGCTTCGGCAACCGCGACCTGCTGGTGGTCTCGCCCGACGTCGGCGGCGTGGTCCGCGCGCGCGGCCTTGCCAAGCGGCTCAACAACGCGCCGCTGGCGATTGTCGACAAGCGCCGCGAGCGTGCCGGGGAATCGGAGGTGATGAACATCATCGGCGACGTCGAAGGCCGTACCTGCATGCTGATCGACGATATCGTCGATTCCGCCGGGACATTGTGCAACGCCGCCGCCGCCCTGAAGCAGCAGGGCGCGGTCGAGGTGTTCGCTTATTGCACCCACGGCGTGCTGTCCGGCGGCGCGGCCGCCCGAGTGGCGAAATCGGAGCTCAGCGAGCTGGTCGTCACCGACACGATTTTCACCGGTGAGCCCGACCCCAAGGGAAGCAAGGTCCGCCGGCTGACGGTCGCGCCGCTTCTGGGCGAGGCGATCAAACGGATTTCCGACGAAGCCTCGGTCTCCAGCCTGTTCGACTGACCGGCGCCCCCGATGTGCAACCTCTACCGGATGGAGAAGAACCCGGACGCGATCCGGCGGCTGTTCGCGGACGTCCAGATCCCGCTGACGTTTCCGGAAGGCATTCCCAACATGGAGCCGCGCGACGTGCGCATCTCCGAGATGGCGCCGATCGTGAAATATGACGCGGAGCGCGGGGTCGCCGAGCTTGTCGAGAGGCGCTGGTCGTGGCCGGGACCAGGCGCGAAGCCGGTGTTCAACATGCGCTCGGACGGGCGCGAGTTCGGCAAAGACCGCTGCCTCGTGATCGCCGACGGCTTCTACGAATATACTACCCCCGCCGACCCCAAGCAGAAGCGCAAGGACTGCTGGCTGTTCCGCCCTGCTCAAGGCGAAGTCGCGATCGCCGGGCTGGTGCGGACGACGCCGGAAGTCGGCGAGGCGTTCACATTGCTGACCGTGCCGCCCGGGCCCGACGTCGAGCCCTACCATCACCGCGGAGTCGCCCTGCTGACCCCGCCGGAGTGGCGCGCCTGGCTCGACGGCTCGGCGAAATGCGTCGAGACCCTGGGACCGAGCGTTGCCGGAGCGTTGACGGTTTCGCAGAAGGAATGACCCGTTGCCCAAAGTCCTGATCACCGGCGCGAATCGCGGCATCGGTCTCGAGTTTGCGCGACAATATTCCGCCGACGGATGGGAGGTCGTCGCGACCGCGCGGGATTCCAGCGCCGAACTCGACGTGCTCGGAGTCCGCGTCGAGCCTCTCGACCTCTCCGACGCCGACGCGGTCGCGGCATTCGCGGGCAAGGTTGGCGGCACGCTCGACCTGGTCATCGCCAATGCCGGCACCAATCATCCAATGAATGGCGAGACGGCCGACGATGCGCGCGCCTGGCAGACGATGATGATGGTCAATGCGATTGCGCCGTACGTTCTCGGCAAGACGCTGCTTCCGCGCATGGCCGAACACGGCAAGATGATCGCCATTTCGAGCGGCATGGGAAGCATCGGCGACATCGGCGGCGGCTGGGTTCCCTATCGCACCTCGAAGGCCGCGCTGAACATGGCGTGGAGCTCGCTTGCGCTCGAGGCCAGGCCGCGCGGCGTCGCCTGCGTGTTGTTCAGCCCCGGCTGGGTGAAGACCCGAATGGGCGGCGCCGGCGCCCAGATCACCGCGGAGGAGAGCGTCTCCGACATGCGCGCGCTTATCGACCGACTCACGGTCGAGGACACCGGCCGCTTCCTCCGGCGCAACGGCTCGGACATCCCCTGGTGAAGGTTGATTTCACGCGAGGGCGCGAAGGCGCGAAGAGCACGATTGGTTCACGCGGAGACGCGGAGACGCGGAGAATAGAATAGAGCGGCCAAGGGCCGCTCAAGGAAAGCGTTCTACTTCGCGCCTTCGCGCCTTCGCGTGAAACATTCTTTCTTCTCCGCGTCTCCGCGTGAACCGAGAGACGGCGGAGCTTGCGCCGAACGGGCCCGCCCTTTATAGGCGCGCGCTCTTCCAGACCTCTGGAACAATCAGAACGGCCCGGCCGAAAGGGCTGCCGTGGCGGTTCATAAGCTCGCTCCCTTGGGAGCAAAGGAGAGAAAATGCCCAAGCTCAAGACCAAGAGCGGCGTGAAGAAGCGCTTCACGGTCACCGCCACCGGCAAGATCAAGCACGGCGTCGCCGGCAAGCGCCACCGGCTGATCAGCCACAACGCCAAATATATTCGCCAGAACCGTGGCACCGAGATCCTCGCCGACGCCGACACCGCGCGGGTGAAGGCCTGGGCCCCCTACGGCTTGAAGTAGGGAGGGCTAAGACATGGCACGCGTCAAACGGGGTGTGACCACCCGCGCCAAGCACAAGCGCATCCTCGACAATGCGAAGGGCTATTACGGCCGCCGCAAGAACACGATCCGGATCGCCCGCCAGGCGGTCGAGAAGGCCGGGCAGTACGCTTACCGCGACCGCAAGGTGAAGAAGCGGAACTTCCGCGCTCTGTGGATCCAGCGCATCAACGCCGCTGTGCGCGCCGAAGGCATGACCTACGGCCAGTTCATCCACGCGCTGAGGCTTGCCGGCATCACGCTCGACCGCAAGGTGCTCGCGGACATCGCCATGCACGAGGCCGAGGCGTTCAGCGCCATCATCGCCCAGGCGAAGGGCGCGCTGGAGACGAAGGCGGCTTAAGCTTCGTCTTTCAACGAGAACGGAAAGGGCGCCCGGCCGGTCCGCGGCGCCCTTTTTCTATGGCGCGACCGGCTCGCGCTCCAGGGCAGCGCGCTGCCAGTTCGCGAGATCGGCCGCGGCGTCATAGGCGGACTGGAAGAAGTCCATCAGCATGGTCTTGGGATTGTCCGACGCGCGCACATCGGCATAAGGCAGCACGAACTCGCCGTAGGTTTCATCGAACTTGCCGCGCGCAACCTTCGCCGTGCGGAAGCCGTCCGGCTCGGGATAAATATAGGTATAGAAGAAGGGCTCGGCAGCGGTCGCTCCGCCCGCCCAGAAGCCGGCGCTGCTGACCTCGTCGCTATAAGCCTCGCGCGTGATCCGGTCGGGGAGGCCGGGCAGGCCGCCCGGATGCTGCGGCGCCTTTCGGCCCGAGAAGCGGCTGACGGCGAGGTCGAAGCTTCCCCACCAGAAATGAACCGGGCTCGCCTTGCCGCTGAACCCCGCGCGGAATCGCGCGAAGACGGGGAGCATCGCCGCCAGCGACTCGCGGAAGCGCTCGGCCGAATCGCGGTCGTATTCGCGCCGCGCCCTGTCCTCGGCGAAGGGGACCGAATCCTCGATCTCGTTCGGCCGCCCGTTGAAGTTCGAGGGAAGTCCGTGGCGTTCGAGCATCGCGATCAGGCGCTTGTGAAGCGCGGCGATGCTTCCGGCGTTGAGCGGCAGCTCCTCACGCCCGCCGTCGCTGATCCACAGGACGATCGCGTGGCGGCACAGGTCGAGGGTCAGGGTGAAGGTCCGGCCGCCGCTCGCTTCGGTGGGATAGATTCCGAGGCCGCGCGCATTGGGCTGGAGCGCGGCATGCCAGCCGTGATTCATCCACGGAGCGTGGGCGATGCGGATCTTGCCGATCATCTGCGCGGCGAGGTGAAGCAGCGCCAAGGTCTCGTGGTCGCGCTCGACCTTCAGCTCGGGCCAGTCGCTCATCGCGACCATGCTTTGCATTTTGCGGTGCGGCATTGCTAGAGGCCGCGGACCATGTCCGACGCTCTGCTCGACCGCATCGCCGCTACGAACGACCTGGCCGAGCTCGACTCGGTGCGCGTCGCGCTGCTCGGCAAACAGGGCGAGATCACCGCCAAGCTGAAATCGCTCGGCGCGATGGACGCGGAGACTCGGGCGGCCGAGGCTCCCCGGATCCATTCTCTGCGCGAGGCCGTCACCACGGCGATCGCCGATCGCAAGTCCGCGCTCGAAGGGGCCGAGCTGGAGCGCAAGCTCGCAACCGAGAAGGTCGATTTGTCGCTGCCCGCGCGGGAGAGCGTCAGCGGCACCGTCCACCCGGTCAGCCAGGTGATGGACGAGCTCGCAGAGATTTTCGCCGACCTCGGCTTTTCGGTCGCGGAGGGGCCGGAGATCGAGACGCAATGGTACAATTTCAGCGCGCTCAACATGCCGGAGAACCACCCGGCACGCGCGATGCAGGATACTTTCTACCTCGAGCCGCGCGAGGGTGATGACGAGCCGCGCGTGCTGCGGACGCACACGTCGCCCGTGCAGATTCGCGCCATGGAGAAACTCGGCGCGCCCGTGCGGCTGATCGCTCCGGGGCGCGTCTACCGCTCCGACAATGATGCGACGCACACGCCGATGTTCCACCAGATCGAGGGGCTTGTCATCGACCGGGCGATCACGCTCGGTCACCTGAAGTGGACCCTCGACACCTTCCTCAAGGCCTTCTTCGAACGCGACGACATCGCACTTCGGATGCGGCCGAGCTACTTCCCGTTCACCGAGCCGTCGGCCGAGGTCGACGTCGGCTGGTCGATCGAGAAGGGCCGGCGCGTCGTCGGCGGGCAGCAGGGCTGGATGGAAGTGCTCGGCAGCGGCATGGTCCACCCACGCGTGATCGCCAATGCCGGCCTCGATCCCGACGAGTGGCAGGGCTTCGCCTTCGGCACCGGCGTCGACCGCTTGGCGATGCTCAAATACGGAATGGACGACCTCCGCGCCTTCTTCGACGGCGATGTCCGGTGGTTGAAGCACTACGGCTTCCGCGCGCTCGACGTGCCGACGCTCAGCGGGGGCGTGGGCGCGTGAAGTTTTCTCAGCCCAGCACCCCGGCGAAGGCCGGGGTCCAGCTCAATGAAGAACGGCGCGATGGCGCCGCCTGGGCCCCGGCCTTCGCCGGGGTACGGGAGGGGGGACGATGAAGTTCACCCTTTTGTGGCTGAAGGACCATTTGGAAACCGATGCTTCCGCCCAAGAGATCGCTGACAAGCTGACCAACATCGGCCTCGAGGTCGAAGAAGTCTCCAATCCCGCCGAGGCGCTCGCACCGTTCAAGGTCGCGAAGGTGCTGACGGCGGAAAAGCATCCGCAGGCCGACAAGCTGCAGGTGCTGACCGTCGATGCCGGCACCGGCGAGGCGATCCAGGTCGTGTGCGGGGCGCCCAACGCGCGGGCGGGGATGCTCGGCGTCTTCGGAGCTCCGGGCACCTACATCCCCGGCAGCGACATCACGCTGAAAGTCGCGGCGATCCGGGGGGTCGAATCGCGCGGCATGATGTGCTCGGCACGCGAGCTCGAGCTCGGCGAGGATCACAGCGGCATCATCGAGCTGCCGGACGATGCGCCGGTCGGGACGGCGTTCACGCAATATGCCGGGCTCGACGATCCCGTCTTCGACGTGAACGTCACCCCCAACCGGCAGGACGCGATGGGGGTGCGCGGCATCGCCCGCGACCTCGCCGCCGCTGGGATGGGCACCCTCAAGCCGCTCGCGGTTCCGCAGATCCAGGGCAGCTACCCGTGCCCGGTGCCTGTGACCATAGAAGATCCGCAGGGCTGCCCGGCCTTCTACGGCCGCGCGATTCGCGGGCTCACGAACGGCACCTCGCCCGAGTGGATGCAGCGCCGGCTCAAGGCGGCGGGCCAGCGGCCGATCTCGGCGCTGGTCGACATCACCAATTATGTGATGATCGACCTCGGCCGGCCGAGCCACGCCTATGACATCGCCAAACTCAGCGGCGGCCTGACCGCGCGCGCCGCGAAGGCCGGCGAGAAGGTGCTTGCGCTGAACGAGAAGGAATATGCGCTCGAGCCGTTCATGACGGTGATCGCAGACGGCGCCCAGGTGCACGACATCGGCGGGATCATGGGCGGCGAGGATTCGGGCGTCGGCGACACGACGAGCGACGTGATGCTCGAGGTCGCTTACTTCACGCCCGAGCGGATTGCGCGCACCGGGCAAGCGCTCGGCCTCACCAGCGACGCGCGCAGCCGCTTCGAGCGCGGAGTCGACCCCGCCTTCCTCGACGAGGGGCTGGCGGTTCTCACCGGACTCATCATCGACATTTGTGGGGGCGAGCCCTCGGCGGCCGTGTACGCAGGCGCGCCGCCCGTGGAGAAGCGCGTCATCACATTCGACTTCGCACGAACAAAGGCGCTCGGCGGCATCGACGTGTCTGTTGGGCGGCAAACGGAAATCCTCGAAAGCCTCGGCTTCGAAGTGTGCGGGAACGAGGTCACCGTCCCGACCTGGCGCCGCGATGTCGAAGGGCCGGCGGACCTCGTAGAGGAGGTCGCCCGCATCACCGGTTACGATGAGGTGCCCTCGACGCCGCTCGACCGCGCTCCCGGCGTGGCGAGGCCCACCGCGACGCGATCGCAGCTGCTCGAGCGCCGGGTGCGGCGGACAGCGGCCGCGCGCGGTTTCGACGAAGCGGTGACGTGGAGCTTCATCTCCGAAGCGGAGGCCGTCGCCTTTGGTGGGGGCGAGTGGACGCTCGCCAATCCGATCAGCGCGGAGATGAAGGTGATGCGGCCCTCGCTCCTTCCGGGGCTGATCGCGGCGGCCCGGCGCAACCTCGACCGGGGCACTCCATCGGTGCGGCTGTTCGAGGTCGGCCGGCGCTACCTCGCCGACGCCGAGCACCCCACGCTCGCCTTCATGCTTGCCGGCGAGCGGCGCCCGCGCGGCTGGCAAACAAGCAAAGTGCAGGCGTTCGATGCGTTCGATGCAAAGGCCGAAACGCTCGCGCTGCTCGAAGCGGCGGGCGCTCCGGTCGACAATCTCCAGCTTTTTCCGGACGCGGGGCCGACCTGGCATCCCGGCCGCTCGGCGACGCTGCGCCTCGGGCCCAAGACGATCCTCGCGGCCTTCGGCGAGCTCCACCCGAGCCTGAAGAAGAGCCTCGATGCGCCGGCGGACGCCGTAGCCGCGGAAATCTACCTCGATGCAATTCCCTCGGGGCGATCGAGCGGCCATGCCCGACCAGCCTATGCGCCGCCCGTACTGCAGGCCGTCACGCGCGACTTTGCCTTCATCGTTCCGGCCGGACTGACCGCCGACACCCTGCTCCGCGCGATCCGTGGCGCGGACAAGGCGGCGATCACCGGCGTTCGTCTGTTCGACCGCTTCGCGGCTTCCGAAGGACTGTCCCTCGCCTTCGAGGTCACGCTCCAGCCCGCCGAAAAGAGCTTCACCGACGAGCAAATCGGCGAAATCTCGCGGCGCATCGTCGGCGCAGCGGAAAAGCTGGGCGCGCTGCTCAGAAGCTGAGATGATCGAGCGTTTCCTCGACGGTCTTCGCGAGAAGATGGAGGACCCCGACGATTGCAGCTACATGACGGTGGTCATCCCGGGAGACATCGATCCGTTCGAACGCCACTACCGCTTCAGCGTGCATGTCGATGCCGAACTTCGGCTGGCCGAGCTCGGCTGCAGCGTCGGCGGCGGCACGCTCTATTGGGAGCCGGACGGGGATGACGTCCGCGATGCTGCTCCGGAGATCGCTTATTGCATCCTCGACGTCGATGCGATCGACGTCGATCGGGTGCGCGCGCTGCTGCGCCTGCACTTGCCCGAGCTCGGTGCGCCGAAGGGCACACTGGTGCAATATGACGAGCGCGAGGATCGCTTCGATGGCGCGCGCTGGCATCTGAACGAACCGCGCAGCATCGAGGACTGATGACCCGGGCGGCTTAGGCGGAGGCCCGCCCCGCCGGCTCGAGCGCGTTGATGGCGGCGTGGACCCGCGCCTCGATCTCCTTGCGCGGCAGCCCGGCAGGGATCGTCTCTCCCACCTTGAATGTCACCGTGCCGCCGTGGTGAACAAGGCCGCGCCCCCAGACCTTTCCGCTGTCCACCGCGACTGGCACGACCGGCAGCCCGAGCGCTCGATACAGCGCGGCGAAGCCCGACTTGAGCGACGGCGTTTGGCCGACCGGGACGCGCGTCCCCTCGGGATAGATGATGACCCGCCGCCCGCTGGCAATCGCGCGCTGCCCCTCTTCGACCAGTCTCCGCAACGCCTTCGCGCCCGCCGAGCGTTCGACCAGGATGACGCCATAACGCCGCGTCATCAGCCCGAAGAGCGGGACGTTAGCCAGCTCCTTCTTCATGACGATGATCGGCGCATCTGCGAGGCGCACCATCTCCAGCGTTTCGAGCATCGACTGGTGCTTGACCGCGATCAGCACCGGCTCCTGCGCGATTGCGCCTTCGACGCGCACGTCGATGCCCAGCACGTGTCGCATCAGCCAGTGGTGCATGGCGACCCAGTTGAGCACGACCGCAAGCGTCGGGCGCCGCCCGAACAGGCTCGCGGCCAATCCGGCGACCACCCACAGCAACGTCGCCGGATAGAATATCACCGCGTAAATCAGCGACCGCAGGGCGGCCATCAGATGTCGGCCCACACCGCGAGACGGCGGATCACATATTTATTGTACTCGCCGAACAAGGTGAGGAAGCTCGGCTCCGTCCGAACCGCATCGATCACCAGCTCATATTTGCCGCCGAGCACCTTGCGGAACTCGTAGCGCGCGCGGCGCATGTGCCAGTCGCTGGTGATCAGCCGCAGCGACCGGAAACGGTGCTTCGCAAGCCATCGGTTCGCTTCCTCTGCGTTCGAGCGCGTATCGACGGATTCGCTGCCGAGGTCGACGCAGCAGTTCATCAGCTTGGAGCTGCCCGCGATGGTGCGCGCGAGATCGCGCTTGGTCACCGCCGGGTCGGCGCCGGCAATCAGCAGGCGCTTCGCCTTGCCGGCGCGGAGGACGTCGATCCCGTGCTCGATGCGCCCGCTGCCGCCGGTCAGCACGACGGCCGCGTCCGTCGCCGGTGCCTTGGCGGGCGCCGGCCTTCCGAGCGTGAAGGCGAACAGCACGAAGCCGAGGGCGTAGGCGAGTAGGAGGAGGGAGACGATGCGCGAAATCATAATGTCCCGCGCAGTGCCGCGAGGACGGCCATCCGGGCAACCCATGTCGCAAGAATGGTGAGGGTGAACGGCAGCAGGACAAGGACGAGCAGGTCGATCGTCGACAGGCTTGCGCCGCCCATGATCTCGCCGGCGAACGAGGCGCCACTGGCGAGGAGCAGAAGGACCAACGCCCCGGCGACGGCGCCGGCGAGGCTGCCGACGAGGGCGTCGAGCGCGATCTTGCGCTGGAACAAATGGGTGACCTGGAGGTCGGTCGCGCCGACGCCGTGCATCACCTCGATCGTGAACCGGTGCGTGTCGAGGGCTCCCCGCGCGGCAAGGACGACAGCAGCGGCCGCAGCACCGCTCAGCAGAAGCACGAGCCCGAACGCGAGCCACTGCACCGAGCGCATGGACCGGAGAAGCGGCGCGACGCGATCGCGGTGCGCGCTGATCTGGGCCGCGGGCGCAATCGCCTGGACACGCTGGCGGATCGGGCGAAGGTCGGCGCCGCGCCTGGTGTCGAAGTTCACCAGCGCCGGGACCGGCAGGTTCGCGTCGTCCGCGGCGGGGCCGAGCCAGCGTTGAAGCGTTCGCCGCATCTCGCTCTGAGGGACGGCTTCGACCGCTGTAATGCCTGGCGCAGACTTCAGCGCCTGGGCGAGCGCATCGAGGTTTTGCGCCCCGTTCGGCACGACTACCGCATAGCGTGCCTCGATCGCCTCGCCGAGCGCGCCTGCGGTATTGGCAAGCGCGAGGCCCGTCGCGGCGATGATCATGATCGAGAAGCTCATGATCGCGATGACCCACGGCGTCGGACCGCGAAAGCGGCTGCTTCCGAGCAGCCTGCGCTCGGCAGGAGAGGCGAACAGCCAGTTGAGCATCATCGGTGCCCCGGGGGCGGGTTGCGCAGAAGGCCGGTTGGATCGACGACACTGCCGTTCTCGAGCCGGATCATCTGGGCCCCCGGCGTCGCTCGAATGAGGCCAATGTCGTGCGTCGCGACCACGATCGTCGTGCCGAGCCGGTTCAGCGCCGTGAACAGGTGAAGCAAGCGATTCGCCATATCGGCATCGACGTTGCCGGTCGGTTCGTCGGCGACGAGCAGCTGCGGGCGGTTGATCACGGCGCGCGCGATCGCCACGCGCTGCTGTTCGCCACCCGAAAGCGTCGCCGGGCGAGCGCTGGCGCGGTCGGCGAGGCCGACCCAGGCCAGCATTTCACGCACCGGGCCTTCGACCTCATTGTCGGTTGCCCCGGCGACACGCAGCGGCAGCGCGACATTGTCGAACGCCGACAGGTGCCGGATCAGCCGGAAGTCCTGGAAAACGACGCCGATGCGCCGCCGGAACGGCGGCAGCTCATCGCGCGCGGCCTCGCTCAGCTCCTCGCCAAACAGGCGAATGCGCCCGCGCGTGGGACGCTGCGCGAGATACAGCAATTTCAGGAGCGACGTCTTCCCTGCCCCCGATGGGCCGGTCAGGAAGTAGAACCCGCCGTCGGCGAGCCGGAAGTCGAGGTCGCGCAGCACTTCGGCGCCCGTGCCGTAGCGCAGGCCGACGCTGTCGAATTCGGCAATTGCTGGCAGCTTGATTCCCTTCCCACCGCTCGCGCAGGGCATCCGCCTTGCCAAGCCTCATTCATTCCTGTTTACCGTGCCGTGACCGTCCCGGAAGAGGGCTTTTTGACGCGATGATCCTCACTTGCCCCAGCTGCGGCACGCAATATGTGGTGAAGGACGGCGCAATCCCGCCCGGCGGGCGCCAGGTCCGCTGCGCCGCATGCAAGCATAGCTGGCACCAGGATCCCGAGGAGGGCGAGGAGGCCGAGGCTTCAGCCGCGCCTTTAGCCGAGCCGCAACCGGCCGGGGATCCGGCGGAGGAGCCCGCCGCGGCTCCCGAGGACGACGACGAGAGCCTTTCGGAAGCCACGCTGATCGAGCCGCGCAGCGGCCCCGAAGCCGAAGAGCGGGCCTACGAGGAAGCAAGCGTCGATTTCGACGAGGCCGAGGCTGAGCCGGCCGTCGGCGAACTCGACGAATTGCCGGTGGCCGCCGACCCCGCTAGCGACGCCGTGCTTCCGGCCGAAAACGACTGGAGGGAGCCGCCACAGGCCGAGGCGCAGCCCGACGAGTTCACGCCCTATCCCGCGCCGGACGAGGCAGCTCCGCGCCGGCGCGGCCCGCTGCTGGCGATCCTGATCGTGATCCTGATCGTGATCGCGGCCGCAGCCGTCTTCTGGTTTCTCGCTCCCGCCGACCTCAAGGCCCGGCTCGGCCTCGCCGACGCCGGCGCCAGCCCGCTTGCGCTGGTCACCACCCACATGGACCGGCAGCAGCTAGAAAGCGGCAATGAGCTGCTGACGGTTACCGGCCGCGTCATCAATCCGACGCGCAAGGAGCAGACGGTGCCGCCACTCCAGGCACAGCTCAAGACGCGGGCCGGCAAGATCGTCTACAGCTGGACGATCCCGCCGCCCGCACGATCGCTTGCGGCGGGCGCGAGTGCGCCGTTCAACAGCGCCGAGGTCAACGTCCCCCCCGGCGGGGACGAACTGACAATCACGCTCGGCGCGCAGGCCGGCTGAGCTACTGGAATTCGATCAGGCGGGCTGGCCGCTTGCCCTGTTCCGTCATGACCTTGCTGTCGTGAGCCGGCGGAGCGCCGGGATTGGTCGGCGAATCCAGCTTGAGCCGAACGCCCGAAACGATCCGCACGGTCGCGGTCGCCTGGGCAACGGCCGGCGCTGGCCTGCTGCTCGGCGGCTGGGGCGCTGCAACTGCGGCTGCGGCGGCGATCAGGAGCATGGCGAACATGGTAACGCCGTGCGTTCATAAAGGTAAACGCCGCGGTAAGGATTGTTTCATTTCGGATCAGATTTGGGCGAGCGCCGCGGCATTGCGCGGGCCAAGGCGCTTTGCTAGGGGCCGCGCCTGGCCAGTGCCGGCTCCTCCAGCCGGCCCATTTCATGACGTGCGGTCGTGGCGGAACTGGTAGACGCGCAGCGTTGAGGTCGCTGTGGCCGAAAGGCCGTGGAAGTTCGAGTCTTCTCGACCGCACCAGCATTCAAGCCAGTTTTCCCCGGGGGAGTGTCCGTTCGGATGCTCCACGCCTCCAGGCGGCAGTTCCGCTTAGCGGGGCGATGGAGGCGCCGCCGCCGCTGCGGCCTGGGCGAGATGCGCCTGCGGCACCGCCTGGATCGTACCGAGCCGAACCACTGCCTTGTCGGGGCTGATGACCAACCGAATCCCGAGGTCTGCCGCGATTTTCGCCGCGGCGGCCGAGTCCGCGGCAACCCGGATCGTGTACGAGCCGTAGGCAACCCGCTCGAACAGGAAGAAGCCGTCATAGTCGGTGCGCGTCGCGGCGATAAGCTTGCCCGTCGCATCGACGAGTTCGAGACCGACGCCGGCGAAGCCCATCCCGCCGCTCTTGACCAGCGCGCCCTCGACGTCGCCGCCGCCGACCAGTCCGATCTGGACCTCCGCCGGGACGCCCGGGCGCGGAACCACGACCTGGAGCGCCTTCTTGGGCACCAGCATCGGGTCGGCAAGGCTGCTGACATCGATGCCGACGGCCACCGGTTGGTACGGCGTCAGCCCGGCGATGAAGGTCGTACCCTTCGCATCCGTCGGCTTTTCCGCCTGCTGCATGCCGGTGGTCACCACGGCATCCCTTTCGAACGGCTCGCCACTATCGCGCACGCCATTGTCGTTGAGGTCGCGATAGACGAGTGCGCGCACTTCGCCGGCCTGGGCGATCGGCTGGCGCGACGGCGCGAACCCGTGGCTCGAATCGAGCGAGAAGTTGAGGTTGACGCCGAACGCGACCGAGCCGTCGCTTGCCGCTTCGCCGGTGAGCGCGACGGCGAGGCTGCTGAGGCGGCGGATGTACGAAAGCTTGGCACGGACCCGGTGGGCGGTCGTTTCGTAGGCGAGATCGCCGTTCAAATCGACGTTGTCGCTCATTGACCAATAGGCCTCGAGCTCGGCGGCGCGCAGCCGCGGCGAGGGTGAAATGTCGAAGCTCGTGGCGCCGCGAATGCGCACGTCGCCGAGACGGCCGCTGCCGATGAGGTCGAATGTGGTCTGCGGCGGCGCATCTTCCGCCGAAGACAGGAACTGCTTGCGGTAGTGGACCGCCGTCGCAAGGTTGAATCGCTCAAAATTGGCGGAAAGCCGCGCGGCGGCGTCCAGCTGTCTCGTGCCGTTGCGGTTTGTGAGGTGGACATCAGCATGCGCCGGAAGCACGGTCCGGCCGAGCCTGAGCGGCGCGTCGAGCGACAGCGAATAGTCGCGCAGGTCTCGCGCCTCTCCGCCGTTCAAATGAAAATCATTTGCAACAAGTGCCTCGGCGTTGACGTTCACGGGCCCGATTTTGCCCAAGAGCTGCGCGCGGGCGGCGGTACCGCCGTTCGACTCGCGCGACCCGCCAACCTCGATCATGGCGAGGCCGACCGATCGTCGGACGGAGCCCTCGACAAAGGTGACGCGCCGATCGTCGATGAGCATGGCGCGCGCGAGCGCGGCGACCGACGTTCGGGTGTCGATGCCGTGCTCGAGCGCGATCGTTGCCTGCGCTTGCGGAAGGTTCGAGCCGTCCGGAGGCTTGTGAAGGGCGAAGATGTCGCGCGAAGGCTGGTTGAACCCGGCCCAGTACCAGGTCTTGCCGGGAGGGGCGTTGTCCTGGCCGACATTGATCAGCTCGTCGCGCTGGCGGATCTGCCCCTGCGGCCCGTAGAGGACGATCCTGATCCTGTTCTCTCCATAGAGAAGCTGGACATTGTCAAAGACATAGCGCTGATCTGAAGTCGGCCTGGCAAAGCCGAGCAATTCCTCGTTCCGGTACAGCTCGGCTTCCCAGCCGGCAGGCATGTCGCCTTCGAACTGCGTGCGGTCGAACGCGGTTTGGGTAGTCAGCGGCCGGTTGGTGATGACCGCGCCGCGACCATAGGCAGTCGCGCCCGTGAGCTTGCTGTCGAAGCCCTCGACATCACCGAAACCAAAGTGCGTGGCCCTGGCCGGGCCGAGAAGGCGGCCGTCGGGGTCGGAGCGGTAGGCGCGCAGCCTGACATTGGAGGGCATGCCCTTCTGATTGGTCGTGACCTGCGCCGTGTAGGAGAGCTGCGCGATCTCGCCGGCGGCATAGATGGACGACTGCCGATCGACGCGCATGCCGTCGCTTGCGCGATAGGTGACTCCGGCGCTGACGACGAAGTCGAGCGCCGGGGAGCGCCACATGCGGTAGGGGATTCGCACGTGCGGCAGGCTCGCGAGGTCGAACTTGGCGGGCTTGATCCGCGCCGCCCGGGCTTCCCGCTCCTTCGCCAGCTCGACGGGGAGTTTGGCCTCGGACTGCAGCAGCAGGACCGAGCCGGTGGTCACGGCATTGACGCCGATCCCGAACCACCGCGACAAAGCGGCGGCCTGGATGCACCAGCCCTCGGGTGTTTCGCGAATCGTTCCCGGCGCAATCGGCTCGCTTTTGCTGCCGTAGCTGGCGGTCTGTCCGGCATAGTCGATCGAAATCTTGTAGCTTTCCTTGAACGCCCAACCGCTCGCCTTCCTGGCGGACAGGTCGATGCGCATCGGCACGTCGAGCGTCGTCAAAAAGTCGCCTAAGACGACGCATGTGCCCTCGGGCGTGTTGTAGGCGCGCACCCCGTCGCCGAGCACGAGCTGGCGAATGCGGACGTCGAGCAGGAACTGCTCTTCGGGGTTTGCCTTCCATGTCTGGGCGGGCGAGGCTGGTGCGGATGCGTTGACACCGCCAGCGCAAAGCGCCAGCAGCATCGCCGCCTTGTGCAGCCAGGTGCGGCCGCCGCGCACGCCAGGAGCCCTTCGCGCCTGCCCTGCGCCCTACCTCAGGACCGCCTGCGTCTCCGCGAGCTTCTCTTTGCCGTCGTGGAAGGTCTCGACATATTGGACCGTGACCGGTCCCGCGAGCTCGCCCTTGTACGTGTCGTCGACCGCAATCTCGACGTGGCGGCTGCCGAGCTCGGTGTAGATCGCGACCGCTTTCTGGATCGCGATCGGATCCTTCACCCCGGGCTTCGTCACCACCACCTCGCCGAAGGTCGAGCGCGGCCCCGAGCGGCTGAGATCGAGCGCGATGGCCGCCTTGCCGTCCTTCTTCTCGAGCTCGACATTGGAGATGGCCGCGGTCGCCTGGAGATTGCCGAGCCGCACGATCACCGGGATCGTCACCCCGTAAACCGGGATGAGCTGGAGGCGCAGCCCCTTGCCCGCCTCGTCGCTGCTGGCCGTCACCGGCGTCGTCGGGGGAATCGCGCGGAACAGCAGATGGACGCGATATTCGCCGTCAGGCAAATTCTGCGGCGGACGCGCCGCGATCCGGATCGATTGCGGTTCATGCGGCGCGAGCGTCACGCGGCGCGGGGCATAGACGATCATGTCGGCCGCGGCCTTCTCCTCGGCGCTCGGCTCGGCCACCTCTTCCAGGTTGCCGTCCGCGGTCATGCGCCGAAACTCGACCGAAATCCGGTACGTGGCGGGCGCGTCGCCGATATTGTTGAGCACGATCTCCGTGCCCTTGCGGCCATCGAGAATGATGCGGGTCGGCGCGACCAGCAGGTCCCCGACCCCCGCCTGTGCAGTCCCGGGCACGCCCGCGATCATCGCGGCGGCGAGCACGGCCGGCGCCATCTTCCTGGTCAATGCAAACATTCGGCGATCCCCCGCTTTGCTCCGCATCGGAGCTGGTCGCCTCCGTCCTTGCGCCGGAATGGTTGATTTTCGGTCAACCATGACTGGAAAGCGCGACGTCACTGGTACTCGACGGTGACGTCCATCGTTCCGGTGTAGTCGCCATCGGCGGTGCCCGAGCTAAGTGTGATCGAGCCGCCGACGTCGAATTCCACCCCCGGCTGGCCGGAAGAGGTCAGGGCGATGCTGTCCGGCTTGTCGACGACCATCGTCAGCGTCTGGCTCGGATCGGCCTGATTGGTCAGCGTCACGTTGGGTGCGCTGATCAGCACGACCTGCTTGTTCGTGCCGGTGACCCTGTAGCGCGCGACCTGGGTCGCGCCGCTGCAAACGACGTTCGCATTGGCGCAGTTCAGCACGCCCGCCTGGGAGATGCCCACGGTTACCCCAGACCAAGTGCCGCCGTTCAGCGTGATCGTGCCGAGATCGAGATTCTGGAGCGAAGTCAGCGTCAACGGCTTGACGACCGTCACCTTGACGTTCGCGCTCTGCGTCACCGCGCTGGCGCGCGCGGCAACGGCCGCACTGCACGCACAGAGAAAGAGCAGCAATCGTGGGTTGTGGCTGGTCATCGCGCGCTTTCGGCTGTCGCAAGCGCGTCGCTTTTCGTCCGGAATGGTTGATTTTCCGTCAACCATGGGTGTCAACCAGGCATGAAAAAGGGGCCGCCGGAACCGGCGACCCCTTGTCGAGCGAGCGGCAATGCCGCGGGCGTCGGTCCGTTATTGGTAGTTGGCGGTCACGTCGAACGTGTTCGTGTAGACACCATCGAGCGTTCCAGCCGGGATCGTGAGCTGACCTCCGACCGTGAAGCTGGCGTTGCCGCCCGAATCCAACGTCGGATTTGCAGGCTTGTCAGACGTCACGTCGACTGAAAGCGAGCCGCCGCCGGCGCGGTTGAGAGTGATTGAATCGGGAATCGTCAGAGCCAGCTGCTGGCCAGCCGTGCCGGTGACCGAAAATGCAGCCGGCGACCACGTGCCGGAGCAGGTCAATCCGCCGCAGGTGCGCGCGCCCGAAAGCGGCACGTGAACAACTTCACCGGCGAACGGACCGACGATCGTGCCGAAGTTGAGGTCGGCGCCCTTCGTCAGCGTCAGCGGTGACACGATGTTCACCGTCGCGTTCGCCGATTGGGTGGCCGCGAAGGCCGGAGTGCCGAGCGCCAGGACGGCGAGCGCGCCGGCAGAGATCAGGAGCTTCTTCATTATCATTTCCCCACTGGTTCAAAGGTCCGGCTGCCCCGACGCACGTCCGGCCATCCGTGGCTCCCCAATTAACCTTGCCCGCTTACGGCTTCCCTCAAGGGAATGGTAAACGGCCCCTTAGCCTTTGTTTCGGAATGGATACGATTTCCGCCGAGGAGGCCAGAAGTCCTCATTCACTGATATTCAACGGTGACCGGCATGTCCCCGCGATAGTCTCCGTCGGCATCCCCGGTGACCCGCACGCGGCCGCCGAAGCGGAAGGTCAGGTTGCCCGCCGAATCAAGCTTCGGAAGCGACGGCAGGTCGCTGACGATGTCGTCGAGGGTGATCCGCCCACCGTCGATCGAATAGAGATCGACGCGGTGGGGCAGCTCGACCCTGACGGCGCGCCCCGGAAGCCCGCGCACGACCGCGGTACCGACCATCGCGCGCGGACTGATGCTGGCGAGCGCCCCTTCCGCCGCGTTCGAGCCATCGGGCCGGATCACCGCCGCCCCTTGTCCGGTGCCGGAAAGAACCAGTCGGTCGAAGTTGAGGCTGGTTTCGATCTCGAGCTGGATCGCATCGTCCCCGGTCGACTGCGACAATGTCGTCGTCGGCGTCTTGCACAAGCGGCATTGCCCGCCCGCCGGCGAGGTGCCGGCAGCGGTCGCGGCGACCGCCGCGATCAACAGGGCACGAAGGTTGGAGCCGCCCATCTCCGACGACCTACCCGCCGACTGGCTAAGACAGGGTTAATCGGCGGCTAACCTTGTCTTGCGCAGGTGCCTTGCCGGCGCCGGCAAGCAGCCGGGCATGTGATCGAGGAGCGCTGAACTGCACCCCTATTGCCGCGCAAACCGCAGCTTTCTATCCCCACGCACTGAATGGCCCGCAAGCGCTCCGAACCCGGCTCCCGAAGGGCATCGACGTTGATCGGCATAGTGAAGGGCCTTGCCTATGCCGCGGTGCTCGGCCTGCTGGCGCTCGTGGTCGCAGTCGCCGTCGCGACGGCCTACCTGCCGAGCTACGGCCAGCTGACGAAGAGATCCGACCTCGGCCAGATGATCCGGGTCCGGGCCGCCAATGGCCAAGTGCTGCTGTCGCTCGGCCCGAGCTTCGGCCGCTGGCTGCCGTACGAGCAGATCCCGCCGGAAATGCGCGCCGCCATCATCTCCACCGAGGACCGGCGCTTCCGCAGCCATATCGGCGTCGACCCGATCGGCATCGCCCGCGCCCTCGGCTCGGCGGTCATCAAGAATCACCAGATTCGCGCGACCTCGACCATCACGCAGCAGCTCGCGCGCAACATCTTCCTTACCAACAACCGCAGCATCGTCCGCAAGGTCAAGGAAGCGATCCTCGCGCTCGCGCTCGAGCGAAAGTTCAGCAAGGACCAAATCCTCGAGCTCTACCTCAACCGCGTCTATTTCGGCGGCGGCGCCTACGGTATCGACGCCGCTTCGCGCACCTTCTTCGGCCACAGCGCTGACCATTTGAGCCTCGGCGAAGCCGCCATCATCGCCGGTTTGGTCAAGGCGCCGTCCAACTATTCGCCGACCGCCGACGTCGAGGCGGCGAGAAATCGCTCCGACGTGGTCCTCCAGACCATGGTCAGGAACGGCTTCATCACCGCCGATGCGGCAGCGAGCATCGACCCCGCGAAAATTCGAATCCAGCAGACCAGCGGCAACAACAGCGTCCGTTACTTCACCGACTGGGCGCTGCCCCAGCTCGAGACGTTGATCGACGAGACGACCGAGCCGATCGACGTCTGGACCACACTCAACCCGTCGATGCAGGTCGCGGGCGACAAGGCGGTTCGCGCCAATGCGCCCGACGGCGCGCAAGGGGCGCTGGTCGCGCTCGACCGCGACGGCGCCGTGCGCGCGATGATCGGCGGCAAGGATTATGTGAACTCCATCTACAACCGTGCGACTCAGGCGGAGCGGCAGCCTGGATCGGCGTTCAAGCTGTTCGTCTATCTCTCCGCGCTCGAATCGGGGATGAAGCCGACCGACATCATCGTCGACGAACCGGTCACGATCGACGGCTGGAGCCCACGCAACGCCAATCGCACCAACCTCGGCCCGGTGACGCTGCGCGAGGCCTTTTCACGCTCGATCAACACGATCAGCGCCAAGATCGGCGCGCAGGTCGGCTTCGCGACGATTGCCGACATGGCGCGGCGCTTCGGGATCACGACGTCGATCTCGACCTATCCGTCGATGGTGCTCGGTTCGAGCGACGTGCGGCTGATCGAAATGACTCAGGCATTCGCCTCGGTCGCGAACAACGGCGTTCTCGTCAGGCCGTACGGAATCCGCCGCGTCGTCACCGCCGACGGGCGGCTGCTGTACCAGCATGAGTCGGACGAAGGGCGGGTGCTCGTTGCGCCGTGGGTAGCGGCCGAGATGACGGACCTGCTTCAGTCGGCGGTGCTGTCGGGCACCGGCCGCGCCGCGCAGATCGGGCGTCCAGTCGCCGGCAAGACCGGCACTACCAGCTCCAACAAGGACGGCTGGTTCATCGGTTTCTCGAGCGGCCTCACGACAGGGGTGTGGATGGGGCGCGACGATGCCAAGCGCGTCGCCGGCCTCGCCGGCGGAAGTGCGCCGGCCAGGGCGTTCCACGACTTCATGAGCGTGGCGGTGGCAAATCGGCCCGTCGAGCAGTTCGAAACGCAAGTGCCGCTACCCGACTGGCAGCTGACCCCCGAAGAGGAGGTGTACGGCGACCAGGTCATCGACATGAACGAGATTGGTCCGATGGTCGACGAGAACGGGATGCCGATCCTCACGCCGCCGTTCGACCAGAACTATCCCCAGCAGCAGCCGATGGTTCAGCCCGACGGCAGCGGCGCACCGACTCAGCAGGAACTGGACCGGGCATTCCCGCCGCAGCAGCCCGGCGTCAGAAGGGCTCCTCCTTATCCGCCGCAACCACAGCCGCGCCCCCCGCAACCGCGGCAGCAGCCCTATCCGATTCAGCCGCAGCCTCAGCAGCAACCGCCGCGATCAACGCCCCCGGCCGATCCGTCGGAGCCGCGCCCCTATACGGCGTAGCGCCGCCTTCGCGGCGGAGATCCCGGGGCCGTACAGGCGCGCCTCGAACGCCTTGAATTCCGAACCATGGTTGAGGTGGACGAGGTGCGCGACCTCATGCGCGGCGACGTAGCGGCGCACTTCGGGCGGGGCGAGAATCAGCCGCCAGCTCATCCGGATTCGTCCCTGCGACGAGCAACTCCCCCAGCGCGTCGCCGCATCGCCGATCGTGACCGAGCGCGCGGTCACACCCGCGGCGGCCGCGAACTCGGCGATGTCGCACGACATCATGTCGCGCGCCCGCTTCTTCAGGAACGCTTCGACGCGGCGCGGGAGGCCGGCCGCAGGTCCCCCGCAGCGTAGTGCGCCGTTCGACAGAACGGGGATCCGCGGCCACTCCTCACGCCACACGATCCGCACGTCTACGCCCTCGATCGGAATGATTGCGCCGGGAAGGAACGGCTCGCCCGGCTCGGCCCTTGCCAGCTGCGCATCTATCCACTCGCGCTGGTCCAACGCCCAGGCGAGCGCCATGCGGCGGCTCGTGCGCCATGGGCATGTCAGCTTGAGCGTGCCGGCCGCCTCGTCGAACCGCAGCCGCAACCGTCGCGCGCTCTTCAGCCTGCGGATTTCGATTGGGAGCGGGAGCGCTGCTTCAAGCGCAGCTTCAGAGCGGGCGCTCGACCACATGATATTCGAGCTCGCCGGCGTCTTCCTCGCTGACCGTCCAGCCGCGGGTTGACTGGCCGGCTTCGTGCACCGTCTCGCGGCTTCCGGAGATCAGATAATGCCATTGCGGCAGCGGCTCGCCGGCCGCGCGGAGGCGATACGCGCAAGTTTCCGGAAGCCAGTCGAGCGCACCCAGATTGTTGCGATCGAGCTTCACGCAATCTGACACGCGCTTCATGCGATTCTTGTAGTCGAGGCAGCGGCCGTTGCGGCGGTCGAGCAGCTTGCACGCGACATTCGTCGCGTAGAGCATGCCCGTTTCCTCGTCCTCGAGCTTGTGCACGCAGCAGCGCCCGCAGCCGTCGCACAGCGCTTCCCACTCGCCGCGGTCAAGCGAGGCAAGCGCCTTTTCCCAGAACGGAGTGGCACTGTTCATGACAAGTCGAGCCTTGCTCTGCTATTCGGCGGCGATCAAGCGGGGAATCCTTGGGGCTAAGTCCATGAAGTCGTTCAGAATCGCTCTTGTGACCGCACTGTTTGCGCTCGCCGCGACGCCGGCGGTCGCGCAATATTACGGCACCGACGGCGAACAATTTGTCGAAGCGGTGCAGAAGCGCGACGGCAACAAAGCGACGGAGCTCCTCGCCAACCATCCGACGATCGTCGACACGAAGGATTCGAAAGGCGACACCGGGCTGATCGTCTCGATCCGGGATTCGGACAGCGACTGGGCCGCCTTCCTGCTCAACAAGGGCGCCGATCCCAATGCGCAGGGCTCCAACGGAGACACGCCGCTGATCACGGCGGCCAAGGTCAGCTTCAATGAAGCGGTCACCTGGCTTCTGCAAATGGGCGCGGAAGTGGATGAGACGAACAGGGCCGGTGAAACCGCGCTGATCATCGCCGTCCAGCAGCGCAACGCGCGCATGGTCAAGGCCCTGCTCGATGCGGGGGCCGATCCCGACCGAACCGACAATGTGGCGGGCTATTCGGCGCGCGACTACGCCAACCGCGACCAGCGCGCGCGCGACATCCGCAAGCTGATCGACGACCAGAAGGCAAACGCGGCCGCGGCCGCCGCTAAGTAAAGTCGCCGAGCGACGGATCGATCTGCATCGCGAGCCGCCGTGCAGCGCGCCGGGCGAAGCGAAGCAGCTCAGCCTTCCGCCGCGCGGGCGCGAGGGCCCGGTGCGCGGCCTGACGGACGACCGCCGCGTCATAGCGGTCGGCGACAATCAGCCCCGCGTCGCCGGGAAGGTAGCGCTCCTCTTCGAGGATCGCCGCGAGATGCGGCGGGACCGCCCAGAAAAAGCGATCGCAATAGTCGAGATAATCGGTCCACTTGCCGTCTCCGACCAAGTCGGACTTCGCCACCTTGATCTCGACGATCGTCAACTCTCCCTTGGCATCGATCGCCATCAGATCGGCGCGGCGGCCGTTCGGGAGGGGCATCTCGCAGATCGCGAACAGGTCCTGCCTGCAGAACAGCCGCGTCACGCCACGCGCGACGTCCGCCGCAATCGGCGGTGCGTCGGTGAAGCAAAGGGACTCGGGCCGCGTCGCCATCGGCTGCTAGTAGAACATAGCGGCAACAAAAGGAAAGGCGGGCGAGACCAGCTCGCCCGCCGCCCGCCCGCTTCTTGAAAACCCCTAACGGAAGAAGATGTGGTTGCCGATCGAGGCGACCCGCTTCAGGCGCCAGCCCGGGGAAACATAGCGCGCGTGGAAGAAGAGCGCGTCACCGACCACCGAATCCTTAAGGTCCCGGTCGACGATCCTCGCGATCGCGACAGCCGTCTGCCACTGCTTCTTGCTGTGCGAGACGTGCGGCAGCGAGCGCCCGTGAACGAAAGAGAATTGCCCGCGCTGAAACAGGACGCCGCAATAGGTCGAGGGGAACCGGCCGCCGCTGTCGGCCCGGTTTGCGATCACTTGGCCGACTGCGAGCTGCCCCTTGAGCGGCTCGCCCTTCGACTCGAAATAGATGCCCGTCGCGAGGCACTCGAGCTCGCGGCTGCCCGGCTCCGGACTGCGCAACTCGGCGACCATCGAGGCGAGATCCATCGATGGATCGAGCGCCGCCTCGTCGCTTTTCTCTTCGACCGCGCTCTCGGGCGTGGCCTCGTCGGGCTGCGCAAGTTGCGGTTCACCGTCTGGATCGAGGAGATCGGGAACCGACGGTCTCACCAGCGTCGCATTTGCGACGGCGACGAGCGTGTCACCCGTAGGTCCGGCCTGAGCCGGAGCAATCGTCGTTGCAGTGAGCGCAGCACAAAACAGCAGCGCCGTACGTAAAGAAGCCAAAAGTGTCGCCGTAAACGTGCGGTGAATCGACGAAAGTCAGACGCATATTACTTGCGAATACTACCGCTTGCGCCTGCCGTGATTCCCCGTCTCGCGTGGCATTCTCGGAATTGGCCCCGAGAGAATGCCCCCCGCTCTTGTTGTTGTGCGCAGGTTTTTCACCGCCGCGGCGCACGGTCAACCCAAAGCGGTCGTTTCAGCGATGAATCGTTCCGGCTCTGCGATATCCAGTTCGATCGCCCAAAGGTCTTCGTCGAAGCGTGCTCGCTTGGCGACGAATGCAGCAAGATCCGGGGAACTCGCCGAATCGGGCGGGCCGACGGCCTGCCATCGGTAGGTTCCGTCGAGGCTCAGCACGCGCTCCAGGCACGCGACATGCCGGCCGCGGCTAGCGACCAGGACAAGCAGCGAACCGCGATCCGGATCGCCCTTTTTGATGATCGTCGCGAAATCACCGGCGCTTGTGGCACGCCGCAGGATCGCGGCGACCTCCACGCTCGCCGGCAGCCGCTCGCTCAGGCGGCGTCCCGCTCGTCGGCGCCGATCAGCACGGCCGCAAGCGCGTCGCGGCTGCGCGCGCCGCGCATCTTTTCCAGAGTCGCGGCGTGACGGGTCACGCGGCTGATCGCGGCGAGAGCCTTCAGGTGATCGGCGCCCGCATCGGGCGGCGAAAGCAGCAGGAAGACGAGGTCGACGGGCTTGGCGTCGATCGCCTTGTAGTCGATCGGTTCGGCGAGCCGCGCGAAGAGGCAGTAGATCCGCTTCAACCCCTCGACCTTGCCGTGCGGGATCGCGACACCCTGCCCGAAACCGGTCGAGCCGAGTTGCTCGCGCTCGGAAACGCTCGCAAGGACCGCGCCGGGGTCGAGCTCCAGCCGCTGACCGGCGAGATTCGCCAGTTGCGGCAACAGCGCCTTCTTGCTGCCGCCGGGAAGCGCGGTCTTGATCGCGTCGAAGTCGAGGAAATCAGAAAGGTGCATCGGATAAAACTCGTCGGCGGCGACTGTCGCACCGCCGCCTGGTGATGAAAAGAAGGCGTCAGACGGTTTGCGGCTCGACCCAGCCGATATTTCCGTCCTCGCGGCGATAGAGCATGTTGAGCTCGCCCGTGCCGCTGTTCTTGAACAGCAAGGCATTGGTGTTCCGGAGGTCCATCAACATCACCGCGTCGGACACGCTCGCCTCGGGGATGTCGACCCGCGTCTCGGCGATGATCGTGGGAGAGCCCGCTTCCTCTTCGCTGCCGCCCTGGGATCCGGAGAAGATCGTGTAGCCGGCATTTTCCACATAGGCCTGGGCGCTGTCGTCGGTCTTGTGATCCTTGAGACGACGCATGTAGCGACGCAGCTGCTTCTCGATGCGGTCGGCGGCACCGTTGAAGGCCATCTCGGCCTCGCGCGCATTATGCGACGCCTTGAGCACCACCCCCTGCCGCACCGGCGCGACGATGTCGCACGTGAAATCGTTGCTCGGTCCGCGACCGAAAGTGACGTTGGCGCCGATAGAGCGCGAAAAATATTTTTCGGTGATCTCCGCGATGCGCCGCTCCGCGTGCTCGCGCAGCGATTCGCCGGTATCGACCTGGTGGTTTGCGACCCGAACGTCCACTGTGACCTGCTCCTTCCGATCGGGTGGCCGCTTAGGACCCGCCGGAAGCCGCCGTCAACAGAAGCCGGCGAAGCGGGCCCAGAGCGGATCGACGAGTTGAGCAATAAACGCCCGGTGGCGTTCTAGTTCCTCTTCTGCCGGCGCATGCGGGCGTGGCGAGCGAAGTTCGCGCGCGGTGACCGGCCCGGCCGACGAGTCGACCGCAACGCTCTTGGTCTCCGCGATCAGTCCAAGCCCGATCTGCCGCCCACCGGTGAGCTCGACATAGACCTGGGCAAGGAGCTGCGCGTCGAGCAGCGCTCCATGCTTGATGCGCTGGCTGCGATCGATGCCGAAGCGCACGCACAAGGCGTCGAGGCTGTGCTTGGCGCCCGGGTGCCGCGAACGGGCAAGCGCAAGCGTATCGACCATCCGGCTAATGCAGACAGCCTGCATTCCGCAATGCTCCAGCTCGAAATTGAGAAAGCCGAAATCGAAGCTGGCATTGTGCGCGATGAGCGGCGCGTCGGCGATGAACTCGAGCAGCTCCTCGGCCTTTTCCGAGAAGCGCGGCTTGTCCGACAGGAAAGTGGTGGTGAGCCCGTGCACCGCTTCCGCCTCGGTCGGCATCTCCCGCTCGGGATTGAAATAAGCGTGGAAGTGGCGCCCGGTTTCGACGCGATTGTAGATTTCCACGCAGCCGATTTCGACGATGCGGTCACCGCCCGACGGATTGAGCCCGGTTGTTTCGGTATCGAAGACGATTTCGCGCACAGCGACGAATCTATCCCGCAGCGACGCCCAGGCAAGCGAGAATGTCGCGGACCTGCGCCTCAGTTGTGGATAGGTCGGTACCCGTGTCGATTACAAAATCGGCGCGCCTCCGCTTCTCTTCGTCCGGAGTCTGGCGGGCGAGGATCGATTCGAGCTTTGCGAGCGTCATGCCGCGGCGCTCGAGCACCCGGGCGCGCTGCACTTCGCCCGGCGCCGAGACGACGACGACCTTGTCGAAATCGTTCTCGCCGCCCGTCTCGAACAGCAGCGGGATTTCAAACAGCAGCGCCGGCGCGTCGCGATGCCGGTCGATGAACACCTGCCGCCATTCGCGCACCGCGGGGTGCACGATCGCTTCGAGCGCGGCGAGCTTGGCCCGGTCCCCAAGCACGATCTCGGCAAGACATTCGCGGTCCAGCGTCCCCGACCGGACGCAGCCGGGAAACAATTCGCCGATGCGCTCGACAAGCGCGCCGCCGGGTCCCTGCAACTGGCGCACGACGGCATCGGCATTGAATACCGGAACGCCGGCGGCTTCGAACATCCTGGCCACGGTCGACTTTCCCATCCCGATCGATCCGGTGAGTGCGATCGTGATCATGCCGCCAAGAATCCGCGGCCGCGAAGCGCACCGAGCAGCGGGATCAGCGGCATGCCGAGGATGGTGAAATGGTCGCCTTCGATGCGGTCGAAAAGCTGCACGCCGCGTCCCTCCAGCCGGAAGACGCCGACGGTCGCGCCCACCTCCGGCCATTCGTCATCGAGATAATCGGCAATAAACTCCTCCGACAATGGCCGCACCAGCAGCCGCGCGGTTTCGACATGATTCCACTCAAGCTCGGCGTCGCGCGCGAGCGCGACCGCACTCATCAGGATCATCGTCTTGCCGGAGAAGAACCGCAGGTGCTCGGCCGCTTCGGATTGATCCCGCGGCTTGTCGAACAGGCGGTCCTGGACACTGACGACACTGTCGCTGCCGATCACCACGTCGCGGGGATTCTCCCTGCTGACCGCGAGCGCCTTGGCGCGGGCCAGTTCGAGCGCGAGCATGCGCGGCTCCCGCAGCCGCTCCTTGAACGAGCCTTCGTCAACATGAGCTGAAACGATCCGGTGAGGCACGCCGGCCTGCTCGAGCATGGTCCGGCGGATCGCGCTGGCAGAGGCAAGGATCAGGGGCAAAGTACAACCTTGTGGAAAAGGGCCGAAGCAACGGTAGCGCGGCGCTGGGGAGCGTCTCAACCGCCGATTTGACGGCGTCTTACCTGTCCGGGTTCGAAGATTCATCCACGGGGACGATTTCCATCCCCAACCTGTGAATCATGGGCGCGAATCGGAGCGACTCGCGTCTCTTTTGGGAACGCCGTAACCGACCGCTTGTTGGCAATTCCGGGAGCCGCGCCTAAACCCCGCGCTCCACCGCCCAACCACATCATCAATCTTAGATTCTAATATACTATAGGAGAGAAGAGGGGTGGCTTTCGTGCCGACCGAACTTCCGAAGCCGCTCGACGACAAGCCGTTGTTGGCAGTGCTCAAGGGAGAGCGACGCGAGCCCGTGCCGATGTGGATGATGCGCCAGGCCGGGCGCTACCTCCCCGAATATCGTCAGCTCCGGCATGACAAGGGGAGCTTTCTCGAGCTGGTCTATGACCCCGACGCGGCGGCGAGGGTCACGCTTCAACCCCTGGACCGCTTCCCCGAATTCGACGCTGCGATCCTGTTCTCCGATATTCTGATCGTCCCCTTCGCGATCGGACAGAACCTGACCTTCATTGCCGGCGAGGGCCCGCGCCTGACCCCGCCGCTGGCGAGCGCGAGCCTGGATGACCTGACGCCGTTCCTGACGAGGCTCGAGCCGATCTACGAAACGGTCGCGAGGGTGCGTGCTCAGCTCGGCGAGGGCAAGACGCTCATCGGCTTCGCCGGCAGTCCGTGGACCGTGGCAACCTACATGGTGGCCGGGCAGGGCAGCCGGGACCAGAGCGAGGCTCGCCGCCTGGCCTATGCGGACGAATCACGTTTTGGCGAGATCATCGCCCGCATCGAGCATGTCACTACCGATTATCTGTCGCGCCAGATCGATGCCGGCGCGGAAGCCGTGCAACTGTTCGACAGCTGGTCTGGAAGCCTGTCGCCGGCGCAGTTCGAGCAATGGGTGATCGCGCCTACGGCGCGGATCGTCTGCGCGCTGCGCGAGCGCCATGCCGGCGTGCCGGTGATCGGATTTCCGAAGGGAGCCGGCGGGAAGCTTCCTGCCTATGCGCGCGAGACCGCGGTCAGCGCCCTGGGCCTCGACGAGACGGTCGACCCACGGTGGGCCGCAAAAGAATTGCCCAGGGACCTGCCGCTTCAGGGCAATCTCGACCCGCTCGCGTTGGCTGCCGGCGGGGAGGCGCTCAAAGCAGCCGTCCGACGCGTGCTTGACGCGTTCGGCGACCGGCCTCACATCTTCAATCTCGGGCACGGCATTCTTCAGGACACGCCGGTCGAGCACGTGGGCGACCTGATTGCGCTGGTGAAGGGGGGAAGGTGAGCGATCTGACGGGCTTCCTTGGACCCGCGTATCTTTGGGTGAAGGCAGCGCACGTCACCTTCGTCATCTTCTGGCTGGCGGGGCTGTTCCTGCTGCCGCGCTTCTACGTCTATCATCACGAAACTCCGGCCGGCTCGCCCGAGGACCGCGCCTGGATCGAGCGCGAGGCGCGGGTGCGCTCGATCATTCTCAACCCGGCGATGATCATTGTCTGGATCCTCGGCCTCATGCTGGCTTTCAGCGTTGATGCGTGGAGCCAGCACTGGTTTCACGCCAAGCTCCTCTTCGTGGTGTTGCTGACGGCCTACCAAGGCTGGCTGGGTTTTTATGGAAAGAAGCTGGCACGCGGCGAACGGCCGCTGTCGAACAAGGCCGTGCGGATGATCAATGAGATCCCCGGCATCGCCGCGGCGATCATCGTCGTTCTGGTGATCGTCCGTCCCTTCTAGTCGTTTCGGCGCTTCGGCCGCACGCGGCTGATTGACAGCAAGCGCAGCGAGACATACCGCGACTCGCGAGCGGCCCTGGCCAGTTTCCTCAAATTGCCGGCGCCTGTTCCCATCCGCGGCGTCCTGCCGCCCTCCGGCTTTGATCGAATCCTAGACGAGCTCGAGCGCAACTTCCCAAGAAAAGACCGAATCATGCACTTGAAAGATTTGAAGAAAAAGACCCCCGCCGACCTCGTCGCAATGGCCGAGGAAATGGGTGTCGAAGGCGCATCGACGATGCGCAAGCAGGATCTCATGTTCTCGATCCTCAAGATCCAGGCCGAGAACGGAGTCGAGATCATGGGCTCGGGCACCATCGAGGTGCTCAACGACGGCTTCGGCTTCCTCCGCTCGCCGGAAGCGAACTATCTCGCCGGGCCCGACGATATCTATGTCGCGCCGTCGATCGTCCGTCGCTTCGGGCTCCGCACCGGCGACACCGTCGAAGGCGAGATCCGTGGACCCAAGGAAGGCGAACGCTATTTTGCGCTGACGCGGGTCACGACCATCAATTTCGACGACCCCGAGCAAGTCCGCCACCGCGTCAATTTCGATAATCTTACGCCGCTCTATCCCGACGAGAAGCTCAAGCTCGACACACTCGACCCGACAATCAAGGACAAGTCGGCTCGGGTCATCGACATCGTGGCGCCGATCGGCAAAGGCCAGCGTGCGCTGATCGTTTCTCCGCCCCGCACCGGCAAGACTGTGCTTCTGCAGAATATCGCACGGGCGATTACCGACAATAATCCCGAGGTGATCCTGATCGTGCTGCTGATCGACGAGCGGCCCGAGGAAGTCACCGATATGCAGCGCTCGGTCAACGGCGAGGTCATCTCCTCGACGTTCGACGAGCCCGCCCAGCGCCACGTCCAGGTTGCTGAAATGGTGATCGAAAAAGCCAAGAGGCTGGTCGAGCACAAGAAGGACGTGGTCATCCTCCTGGACTCCATCACGAGGCTGGGCCGCGCTTACAACACCGTCGTTCCGAGCTCGGGCAAGGTGCTGACCGGCGGTGTCGACGCGAACGCCCTGCAGCGTCCGAAGCGCTTCTTCGGCGCCGCCCGCAACATCGAGGAAGGCGGCTCTCTGTCGATCATCGCCACCGCGCTGATCGATACCGGGTCGAAGATGGACGAGGTCATCTTCGAAGAATTCAAGGGAACCGGCAACAGCGAGATCGTGCTCGACCGCAAAGTTTCCGACAAGCGGATCTTCCCCGCGCTCGATGTCGGAAAATCCGGGACCCGCAAGGAAGAGCTGCTGGTCGATCAGGCGATCCTTACCAAAATGTGGGTGCTGCGTCGGATCCTGATGCAGATGGGCACGATCGACGCGATGCAGTTCCTGCTCGACAAGATGAAGGACGCCAAGTCGAACGAGGACTTTTTCGCCTCGATGAACCAGTAAGCGTTCGGCCCGATGCTTCAGGGCTTCGATTTCGGAGCGATCTTTACGGCCGCGGGGCTCGCGAAGCTCGGGCAGATCGTTGTCGGCGACCTCACCATGGCCGGCGACAATGTCGTCATCATGGGTGCGCTCGCCTCGGGGTTGCCGCCGCGCGACCGCAAGAAGGTGCTGATGTTCGGCGTCGCCATGGCGCTGGTCTTCCTCATCGCCTTCGCCGTCATCGCCACGCAGCTGCTCAGGGTCACGGGCCTGGTGTTCGCGGGCGGGCTGCTGCTGCTGTGGGTAGCCTACAATATGTGGCGCGAGCTCCATCCCAGGCCGGCGGTCGTGGTTGACGATCCCGACACCGCCGCGATTGAGGGGCCCCCGCCGAGCAAGACCCTGCTCCAGGCGGCCATCGGGATCACGGTCGCCGACCTCAGCATGAGCCTCGACAATGTGCTGCTTGTGGCGTCGATCGCTCGCGACAACCCTGCGCTCCTTGTAATCGGCCTGACCTTCTCGGTTCTCTTCATGGGGTTCGCCGCCAATTATGTAGCCCGGCTCATTGAGCGCTATCCGTGGCTCAATTACGTCGGCCTGGGAGTGATCCTGTGGGTTGCCGTCGGGATGATCTACGAAGGCTGGGTCGGCGGCGAGCATGTGCTGGGCTTGAGGAGAGTCCTCGGGGTCGGCTAGGACCGATGGAACCAGGGGCGGGCTGCCGGCTTCCGTTTCCCGCGCCGGCTCACCCCTAAAATGGGAGAATCCGTGGTCGACTCGATATTGATGCTCGCGGCCGCCGCCGCGCCGCAGGGCCTCGGCGGGCCGGGCGAAATCTGGTCGGCTATCGTGCGCGATTTTTCGAACCTCCATCAGCCGGTTGCGCTCGCCACCTTCTTTCAAGTCCTGCTGATCGACCTCGTACTCGCCGGCGACAATGCGATCGTTGTCGGCGCGCTCGCGGCCGGTCTCCCGGCCGAACAGCGCCGCAAGGTGATCCTCATCGGCGTCATTGCGGCGTTGGTGCTGCGCATCGGTTTCGCGCTCGTGGTCACGCAGCTGCTGCAGGTCGTGGGGCTCATCCTTGCGGGCGGCCTGCTGCTGCTGTGGGTCGCTTGGAAGATGTGGCGTGAACTGCGCGAGCCCCAGGAATGCTCGCCCGGATCCGAGGAGATCGTCGGCGACGAGCGTTCGGGCCTGCGGCCCGCGAAGGGCTTTGCCGCCGCTGCCTGGGGAGTCGCCATCGCGGACGTCAGCATGAGCCTCGACAACGTGCTGGCGGTCGCTGGCGCGGCGCGCGAGCATCCCGGCATCCTGATCGTCGGACTGGTCATCGCAGTAGCCCTGATGGGCGTGGCTGCCAACTTGCTCGCGCGCTACATTGAACGTTACCGCTGGATTGCATGGGTCGGCCTGCTCGTGATCCTGTGGGTCGCGCTCAAGATGATCTGGGACGGCTATCATGACGTCGCGCCGGTGCTCGGCTGGCCGATTGTCGCCCAGGCGCTTTGATCCGCTAGTCCGCCCGCGCTAATCGCGTCGGCGTGGGCCACGATACGATTTTCGCATTGTCGAGCGGCCGGCCGCCAGCGGCGATCTCGGTCATTCGCGTGAGCGGACCCGTTGCACACGCGGCGGCGCGGGAGATGGCCGGTTCGCTCCCAGACGCCCGCGCTGCCGCCGTTCTTCGGTTGCACCATCCGCGATCGGGCGACCTGCTCGACGAAGCCGTGGTCCTTCGTTTTGATGCACCGGCCAGCGCGACCGGCGAAGATATCGTGGAACTTCAATGCCATGGCGGGAGGGCCGTAGTCGACGCCGTTCTCGTCGCGCTCGCCGCCATTGACGGTTTGCGGCCCGCCGTGCCGGGCGAGTTCACGCGACGGGCGTTTGAGAATGGCCGCATCGACCTCACGGAGGCAGAAGGTTTGGCCGATCTGATTGAGGCGGAAACCGAATCCCAGCGTAAGGCGGCGCTCGCGCTGTCCGAAGGCGGGCTGAGGAAGCAGATCGCCGTGTGGCAGCAGTCTCTGCTCGGGCTGTCGGCCGAGGCCGAGCGCGCGATCGATTACGATGAAGCGGATGACGACGCCGATCACGCGCTGCAGCGGGAATGTGCCGCTATGGCCGCGGAGCTCCGGTCGTGGCTCGATCGACCCCGTGCCGAACGGCTGAAGGACGGCATCAGGGTGGTCGTTGCAGGACCTCCGAACGCGGGAAAATCAAGCCTTCTCAATGCTATAGCAGGAGAGGACCGGGCGATCGTCACCGACATCCCGGGAACCACGCGCGACCACATCGAGGTGCCGCTGGCGCTCGGCGGCGTACCGATCGTGCTGACCGACACGGCCGGGCTGCGCGATCCGGCGGGCACGGTGGAGGCGATAGGCATCGCCCGCGCCGCGACGCTGATCGAGGCTGCGGACATTCTGCTCTGGCTGGGCGCGCCGGGCGACGCTCCGGATCACCCGCGCACGTTGAAGGTCCATCCCAAATCGGATTTGGGCGGAGCCGTTCTCCTGGGGTCAATCGCGGTGTCCTCCGTCACCGGTGAGGGCGTCCCCGAGCTGCTCGAGCAAATAGGACGCATCGCCCGCGATCTGCTTCCCGGCGAAGACGCTATCGCCATCAACCGCCGCCAGGCGCGCTGTTTCGAGGAAGCGGCCGGTGCGCTCGACGCGGCCTCGGCGGCCTTGGAGGTTCCGATCCTGGCCGAGGAGTTGCGCCACGCGCGGTCTGCATTCGACTGCCTCACCGGCCGGACCGGGGTCGAGGACCTGCTCGATTCGCTCTTTTCGCGCTTTTGCCTGGGCAAGTAGTGTTTCACGTGAAACGCTCCTGAGTTAAAGCCCCGGCTGTGCACGATGTATTGGTAATCGGGGCCGGTCATGCCGGTTGTGAAGCGGCGGCGGCCGCCGCTCGGCGCGGCGCGCGCGCGGCAGTGCTGACCTTCCGTGCGGAAGATATCGGGCAGATGTCCTGCAACCCGTCGATTGGGGGCGTCGGCAAAGGTCATCTGGTGCGCGAACTCGACGTGTTCGACGGTCTCATGGCCCGCGCGGCTGACCGCGCTGCGATCCACCGCCGCATGCTCAACCGCAGCAAGGGGCCGGCGGTATGGGGGCCGCGGGTTCAGGCGGACAGGAAGCTCTATCGAGCTGCCGTTCAGGACCTGGTTGAACGTTCAGGCGTCGAGATGATTGTTGGCGAAGCGCTGCGCATTGTCATCCGCAGCGGGCGCGTCGTGGGTGTGGACACCCGCGCCGGCATGCTCCCGTGCCGCGCGGTCGTGGTCGCGACGGGCACGTTCCTTGATGCGCGCATGTTCGTTGGCGAGCAGATCGTCGTGGGGGGACGGCGCGGCGAGCGTGCCTCCAGCGCGCTGGCGGAGCAGATCCGGGGCATCGGCCTGGGGCAGGGCCGGCTCAAGACCGGCACGCCGCCGCGGCTCGACGGCCGAACCATCGACTGGGCTCGCCTCGAAGAGCAACCGAGCGACCCGGACGACTGGGTGATGTCGGCGCTCGACGACGGACTCCTTTCGACGCAGCTGCGGTGCGCGATCGCGCGAACGAATATTCGGACCCACGAAATCATCGCACGCAACTTCGACCGCTCGCCTTTGTTCGCCGGCGCTATCGAGGGCCGGGGCCCCCGCTATTGCCCCTCGATTGAAGACAAGGTGAAGCGCTTCGGAGACCGGGACGCACACCAGATCTTTCTCGAGCCCGAGGGTCTCCGTGACGCGCTCGTCTACCCGAACGGCATTTCGACTTCGTTGCCGGTGGACGTGCAGGAGGAGTTCGTCCGCAGCATCGCCGGCCTTGAGCGTGCGAGGATCGTCCGGCCCGGCTATGCGGTCGAATACGAATTCGTCGATCCGCGACGTCTGAACCAGACACTTGAAGTGGGCGACGTTCCGGGCCTGTTCCTGGCAGGGCAGATAAACGGCACGACGGGTTACGAGGAGGCGGCGGCGCAGGGGCTTGCCGCAGGCCTCAACGCGGCAGCCGTTGCGCTCGAGCTCGGTCCGGTCCGCTTCGACCGACGCACGTCGTATATCGGCGTGATGGTCGACGACCTCACGCTCCAGGGGGTGAACGAGCCTTATCGGATGATGACCGCACGGGCAGAATTCCGCCTTTCGCTGAGGGCGGACAATGCCACGGCCCGCCTCGGTGAGGCGGCACTTGCCGCCGGCTGCGTCTCGGAGCGCCGCCGACGGCAAATCGACGGAAATCTGGCTGCGCGTTCGGATCCGACCTGGGCAGAGTCCGCCGAGGGAAAGGCCGACGCTCTCTATCGGCCCTATGTCGAGCGGCAGCAGCGCGAATGGAACGCCGTCCAGCGCGATACGCGCATACGGCTTTTGGCGCTGGACTATTCGTCGATTCCCGGGCTTTCCAACGAGATGGTGGAGCGGCTCTCCGTCTCTCGACCCGAATCGCTGGACCAGGCATCGCGGGTCCCGGGAGTCACTCCAGCCGCGCTGTCGGCGCTTTATGTTGCGGCATCCCGGCGCGCCGCCGCATGATCGAGCGTTTGGCGCAGGCCGCACGCCGGCCTGTTTCACGTGAAACATTCGACCAACTCGAACGCTACGTTGCGCTCTTGCAGGAAGAGAATGCACGTCAAAACCTCGTTTCGGCGGCGACGCTCGAGCACGTCTGGGATCGACACATCCTCGATTCGGCGCAGATCGTTCGGCATGAGCCGCGCAGCGGCGCGTCATGGCTCGACGTCGGATCGGGGGCGGGTTTGCCGGGAACCGTCATTGCCTGTCTCATTGAAGGTCCGGTGACGCTCGTCGAGCCGCGGCGGTTGAGGGCCGAATTTCTCCACAGGGTCGTCGCGGCGCTCGGCTTGCGAGCGCGGGTCCTCTGCGCGAGGGTCGAACGCATCGAGGGGAAGTTCGACGTGATCACTGCGCGCGCGGTTGCGCGGCTGACGCGGGTCCTCGAGATATCCGCACATCTGTCCACAGGAAATACCGTTTGGGCGCTTCCGAAGGGGCGCAGTGCACCGGCCGAACTGGCCGAAGCGCGCGAGGCATGGCAAGGTGACTTCCACTTGGAACCGAGTGTCACCGGCGTCGGCAGCTTTGTCGTTGTCGGGACAGGGGTGAGGGCGAAGAGATGATCCGCATCGCGGTGGCCAACCAGAAGGGCGGGGTCGGCAAGACCACGACCTGCATCAACCTCGCGACGGCGCTCGCCGCGATCGGCTGGCGGGTGCTGCTGGCCGACCTCGATCCGCAAGGCAATGCCTCGACCGGGATCGGGGTCGCAGCCTCCCAGCGCAAACGCTCCAGCTACGACGTGCTCATCGGGAGCGCATCGGCGACCGAAGCGGCCATCGCAACACGGGTGCCGAGACTTGACCTGCTTCCGGCCACCGTGGATCTGTCGGGGGCCGAGATAGAAATGGTGTCCCTCGAAGATCGTGCGCACCGGCTGGACAAGGCGATGGGGGCCGCTCCCGTGGGTCGCTGGGACATCTGCCTGATCGATTGCCCGCCATCGCTTGGGTTACTGACCGTCAACGCGTTGGTGTCGGCTCAATATTTGCTCGTGCCGTTACAGTGCGAGTTCTTCGCCCTCGAGGGGCTGAGCCAGTTGCTTCAGACCGTCGAGCGTATCCGCGTGGCCTTCAATCCGCAGCTTTCGATTCTGGGGGTGGCGCTGACGATGTTCGACCGGCGCAACAACCTTTCGCAGGCGGTTGCCGAAGACGTGCGCGCATGTCTCGGGCCGGCGGTGTTCGATACGGTCGTGCCGCGCAACGTCCGCCTGTCCGAGGCGCCGAGCCATGGCCTGCCGGCGTTGATTTACGACCTTCGCTGCGCTGGCTCCGAAGCCTATGTTCGGCTCGCGCGCGAACTGATCGGGCGCCTGCCCCAGCTGGCCGAGGCAGCATGAGCGAGCGGCCTGCAAAGGGGCTCGGGATGGGTCTCCAGGCGCTGCTTGGCGAAGCCGGGCGGGCGCCGGCGCCTGAAGGGCAGCAGAGTGAAAGTCGCGGCGGTCCGCGCGAGATCGAAATCGGCCGGATCCGACCCAATCCGGAGCAACCGCGCATCCAGTTCGACGAGGCGGCACTGGAGGAGCTCGCCGAGTCGATCCGCCAACGCGGCGTGCTCCAGCCGATCCTGCTCCGCGCGGACGGGGACGGCTACATCATCGTTGCCGGCGAACGCCGCTGGCGCGCGGCGCAGCGGGCGCAGCTGCACGCGATCCCGGCGATCGTCCGCGACATCGACGAGTCGACCACGGCCGAGCTGGCACTGATTGAGAATATCCAGCGCGAGGATTTGAACCCGCTGGAAGAGGCGCAAGGCTACAAACAGCTGATCAAGCGCCATGGCCACACCCAGGATGGCGTCGCAGGTCTCGTCCACAAGTCGCGAAGCCACGTCGCCAACTTGCTGAGATTGCTTGAACTTCCCGAATTCGTCAGGCAATCGCTATTGCAAGGCGATATCAGCATGGGCCATGCTCGGGCAGTCGCAAATGCGCCCGATCCGGAGGCGCTCACGCGTGACGTCATCCGCAAA
>DASSOE010000114.1:0-5161 GCA_035700945.1 Sphingomicrobium sp.
GTGGTGACGAAGTCGCCGGGGAGGAATGGGCGCGGCTTGGCGAAGAAGCCGCCTAGCTTGTGCATCGGGTGACGGGCGATCGTGCCGGCGAGCTCCTTGCCCGCAATCTTCTGAACTTCGCCGCCGTCGTAGCGGAATCCAGTGCGGTCCAGAAATTGCTTCGCCAACTCTTCCGCGACAAGAACGTAGGTTTTTGACCCGCCTTCGCCGATTAGAACGTATTCTACCTCAGGATTGTACGCGATCCCCTGGTTGACCGGGATCGTCCAAGGCGTGGTCGTCCACACCACCGCATAAGCCCCGACCAGCTCCGGGATCGGGCTCTCCACGATCTCGAACGCCACATCGATCTGGGTCGAGACGATGTCCTCATATTCGATCTCGGCCTCGGCCAGCGCGGTCTTCTCGACCGGCGACCACATTACCGGCTTGGCGCCGCGGTAGAGCTGCTCGGTCTCGGCGAACTTGAACAGCTCGGCGACGATCGTGGCTTCGGCGAAGCTCGACATGGTCAGGTACGGCTTGTCCCAGTTGGCGCTGACTCCCAGCCGCTTCAGCTGCTCACGCTGAACGTCGACCCAATGCTGGGCGTAAGCGCGGCACTCGGCGCGGAACTCGCGGACCGGCACCTCGTCCTTGTTGCGCTTCTTCTTCCTGTACTGCTCCTCGACCTTCCACTCGATCGGCAGGCCGTGGCAGTCCCAGCCGGGCACGTAGGGCGCGTCGCGGCCGAGCAGGGTCTGGGTGCGCACGACCATGTCCTTGAGCGTGTGGTTCAAGGCGTGGCCGATGTGGATGTCGCCGTTGGCGTAGGGCGGGCCGTCGTGGAAGATGAACTTGGGCCGGCCGCCACGCGCCTCGCGGATGCGCTGGTACAGCCCCTCGCTCTCCCACCGCGCAAGGATCACCGGCTCCTTCTGCGGCAGCCCGGCCTTCATCGGAAAGTCGGTGCGCGGAAGGAAGACGGTGGAACGATAATCCGTCTTGGCAGGAGCGTCGGCCATTTGGTCCGGCGCTCTAGCGGTCAGCGCTCCTTATGCAAACCGTCATTCCGAGGAGCGACATGCGACGCGGCAACCGGAAATCTCACGCGGAGACGCGGAGACGCGGAGAAGAAGTTCCTGAGCGGCCCTTGGCCGCCCGATTCGATTCTCCGCGTCTCCGCGTGAATCATTCCCTTGTTCTTCTTCGCGCCTTCGCGCCTTCGCGTGAAACAAATTAGTCGAGAAGCCTCCGCGCTTCCGCTTCATCATTGCGCATCTCCGCCATCAGCGCCTCGACGCTGTCGAACTTGCGCTCCGCGCGGATGAAGGCGTGGAGCGCGACCTCGATCTTTCGGCCGTAAAGGTCGCCATCGAAATCAAACAGGTGCGCTTCGAGCAGCTCCTCGGGCGGCTCAAACATCGGTCGGACGCCGAGGCTCGCCACGCCAGGATGCTCGCTCCCGTCGTCGAGCGTCACCCGCACCGCGTAGATGCCGTACTTGGGCCGCTGGTAATCGCTCAAGCTCAGGTTCGCCGTCGGATAGCCGAGCTCTCGCCCGCGCGCGTCTCCGCGCTGGACCACGCCCTCGATCGCATAGTCGCGGCTCAGCAGCCGCGTCGCCATCCCGATGTCGCCCGCGACAAGCGCTTCGCGAGCCCGCCCCGACGACACGCGCTCGCCGTCGACCAGCACCTGCGCCACCGCCTCGGCCGCGATCCCGTGCTCGGCCCCGAGCGTCCGCAGAAGCGCCACGTCGCCGCTCCGCCCCTTGCCGAAGCTGAAATCGTCTCCCGTCACCACTCCGCCGGCGCCGATCCGCACCGCGAGCACGTCGGCGACGAACTCGTCCGCGTCCATCGAGGCCAGCTCGGGTCCGAACTCGAACACCAGCATCGCGTCGGCACCGGCGTGCGCGAACATCCGCTCGCGCTGGTCGAGTGTCGTCAGCCGGAACGGCGGCAGGTCGGGCTTGAAGTAGCGCACCGGATGCGGGTCGAAGGTGGCGACGATCACCGGCCGCTGCTCGTGGAAAGCGCGCGCGACCGCCCTGCCGACCACAGCCTGGTGGCCGAGGTGAAACCCGTCGAAATTGCCGAGCGCGACGATGCTCCCCTTCAGCTGATCGGGGATGCCGCCGGCGAGGGTGAGCCGCTGCATTCGCGGGGGCCTTAGTCGGTCGGGACAGATTTGCGAAGCCGCGCTGGCAAAGTAGGGTTTCGTCCGCCACGGTGAGGCTCGAAAGCCGGGCGTCGACGCGCACGCGTAGCAGTGCTGCAATCGCTGCGTTTCGCGGCCTTGACTCTGCGGGAGCCGAATCTTATCTGCCCCTCATCCCGATCCACCGGTTAACCGGCGGCGCATTCGTGCGCGCGTCGGCTTTTCGTTTGGAAACAGGGGCATTTTAGCGACGAGATGGGGCGGCTGGCGCCCCGTGGAGCTGAAAAAGGATGACGAATGGCTCGTATTGCTGGGGTTAATATCCCGACCAACAAGCGCGTCGAAGTGGCGCTCACCTACATCCACGGAATCGGCCGCACGACGGCCCAGAAGATCACGCAGCAGCTCGGGATCGCGCCCGACAAGCGCGTCCAGGACCTCACCGACCAGGAAGTCCTGCACATCCGCGAGGCGATCGACAAGGACCTGACCGTCGAGGGCGACCTCCGCCGCGAGACCGCGATGAACATCAAGCGGCTGATGGACCTCGCCTGCTACCGCGGGCTCCGACACCGCCGCGGCCTCCCCGTCCGCGGCCAGCGCACGCACACCAACGCGCGCACCCGCAAGGGCAAGGCGAAACCGATCGCCGGCAAGAAGAAATAGTCCCAGTCCTTCGAGACGCCGCTTCGCGGCTCCTCAGGATGAGCGGATTCAAGGATTAGGGAAGAAACACGAATGGCCCAGGCACCGCAGCGCATCCGCAGGAGGGAGCGCAAGAACATCACCGCCGGCGTCGCCCACGTGAACGCCAGCTTCAACAACACCATGATCACCATCACCGACGCGCAAGGCAATGCCATCGCGTGGAGCTCGGCGGGGATGATGGGCTTCAAGGGCAGCCGCAAGTCGACTCCATACGCCGCCCAGGTCGCGGCCGAGGACGCGGGCAAGAAGGCCGCCGAGCACGGCGTCCGCACGCTCGAGGTCGAGGTCAAGGGGCCCGGATCGGGCCGCGAAAGCGCGCTGAGAGCGCTGCAGGCGGTCGGCTTCACGATCACCTCGATCCGCGACGTGACCCCGATCCCGCACAACGGGGTGCGGCCGTCCAAGCGGCGGAGAGTCTAGGGTTTGGCTGGGTTCCCGCGTTCGCGGGAATGACGAAACGCATTTGAAATCAGGGGCCCCGGCCCCCAACTGCCAAGGGATGAACATGGCCGTCAACGCAAAGAACTGGCAGGAACTGAAGAAGCCCAGCGCGCTCGAGCGCAAGCAGGCCGGCGGCGACGCCCGCCGCCGCGCCGTGTTCGTCGCCGAGCCGCTCGAGCGCGGGTTCGGGATGACACTCGGCAACTCGCTGCGCCGGGTGCTCCTCTCCTCGCTCCAGGGCGCCGCCGTCACCTCGATCAAGATCGACGGCGTGCTCCACGAGTTCAGCAGCCTTGCCGGCGTCCGCGAGGACGTCACCGACATCGTGCTCAACGTCAAGCAGATCGCGCTCAAGATGGAGGGCGAAGGCCCGAAAAGGCTTCACCTCAGCGCGACCGGCCCGGCCGACGTCACCGCGGGGATGATCGCCACCTCGGGCGACATCGAGGTCACCAACCCCGACCTCCTCATCTGCCACCTCGACGAAGGCGCGACGCTCAACATCGAGCTCACCGCCGACATCGGCAAGGGCTATGTCCCCGCGGTCGCCAACCGCCCGGCCGACGCGCCGATCGGCCTGATCCCGGTCGACGCGCTGTACTCGCCCGTCCGCCAGGTCGCCTACAAGGTCGAGAACACCCGCGTCGGCCAGGAGCTCGACTACGACAAGCTCACCCTGACCATCGAGACCGACGGCACGGTGACCCCCGAGGACGCGCTCGCTTATGCCGCGCGCATCCTCCAGGACCAGCTGCTGCTGTTCGTCCACTTCGACGAATCGCAGGTGCGGATGGCGCCCTCGCCGATGATCGGCCAGGCCGTGCCGATGGCGGCGGAAGCCCCGACCGACACCAACCAGCTCAACCGCTACCTCCTGAAGAAGGTCGACGAGCTCGAGCTGTCGGTGCGCAGCGCCAACTGCCTCAAGAACGACAACATCATCTACATCGGCGACCTCGTGCAGAAGACCGAGGCCGAGATGCTGCGGACGCCGAACTTCGGCCGAAAGAGCCTGAACGAGATCAAGGAAGTGCTCGCCTCGATGGGCCTCCGCCTCGGCATGGACATCCCCGGCTGGCCGCCCGAGAACATCGAGGAAATGGCGAAGAAGCTCGAGCAGGAAATGCTGGGGTAATCTTGAGCTGCCGAGTGCAGGCGAGCGATTGCGCGAGCAATCGGGAGCCAGCGCGAAGAGACGGCGAAAGTCGGCCGGCGGGGCGGTGAGCTTCGAGCGAACCGAACCCGTCGACGTCACGGGATTTACTCCCGTGACGGCTTCAACCTTCAGAAGGGCCGCTGGCGACAGCGGACAGCGGCCCTTTCTTTTCCTCGCGCGGAGACGCGGAGGCGCGGAGAAGGATTGGATTCACGCGAAAGCGCGAAGGTGCGAAGGCGCGAAGAGGCGGTGGGCCAGCGGATGTGCGAAGCGGAACTGGCCGGAAGATGGGGAAGCTAGCGACGTTAGGCCCGTAAGGGGTCAGCGAGCCGGAAGTGCGGTGATAGCTCGCCGTCCCAATCAGTAACGGCAGCAAATCTCGCGACGAACTCTGCGGCTGCCACCGCCGTTGAAGCGCCGACGGGAAGCTCGCTGAGATCACGAAAGGCGACGAATTCGTGCCAGCAATGGTCCGACTGCGTCGGACCGCCGCTCCATCGGTAAAGCTGCTCGTAAAGCGGCGGCACACCGACCTGTTCGGCAATGAAGAACTCTCCACTCGATAAGCAAGACAGAATTGAGTAGCGGTCAGCTTCGTTCAGTGAGCCTTTGATTATGACCCTTCCGAATGCTTTGAAGTTGCCTGCATCCCGGTACATGTAGTCAAATGCGGTCCACATGATGCGCTCCCTCCCAGTTTTGGTCATGTGAACC
>DASSOE010000115.1:0-11646 GCA_035700945.1 Sphingomicrobium sp.
ATCGAAGCCGCTGACGATCAGCACCGGCGCGGCGTAGTCCTGCTCGGCGAGGAAGCGGATCAGTTCGACGCCGTCCATCCCCGGCATTCCGAGGTCGAGCGCGACCATGTCCGGTTCTTCGGCAAGAAATGCCTCGCGAAACGCCTGGTCGTGGCCGGTGATGACAGGCTCGAAGCCGCTGTCCTCGGCCGCCGTGGCGAGGAATTCCGCCAGCGCCGGCTCGTCGTCGATCAGCAGCAGACGAGGCTGCGTCATTCAGCGTCTTTCCCTGGGCGGCAACCGAGCATCATTTCGACCTGATGAAACGCTCTTTTAACCACAGTGTCCATAAAGTCCCGGTTTGACGCGATTTGCGTGCGCGAAGAGGCCTCTGAAAAGCATGTTTGCATCGCTGATCCGCAGGAAATCGGCCGGGCTCTCCGACGGCGAAGCCGAGGCTGCGTTCGAATCGACCACGGTTTCGCTCTCCACCGCCGTCCCGCGTCCCGCCGAGCGGCGCGAGGATGAGCGGGTATCCGCGATGTTGCGCCTCGGCAAGCTGGTCGACGCATCGGGCAACCAGCAGCTGATCCGGGTCAAGAACATGTCCGCTGGCGGTATCATGGCGATCGTCACTCGCGTGCCGGCCGTGGGCGAGCACGCCGAAATCGAGGTTTCATCGCAGAAAATTCCGGCCACGGTGGTTTGGACGCGCGATGATCTCGTCGGGTTCAAATTCGACCAGAACGTCGACCTCGGGGAGCTGCTTGCCGGGCGCAAGCCGCGGCTCGGCTTCCGCGCCCGCCCGCCGCGTCTCGAGATCGCGTGCAAGGCCTCGGTCCGCGTCGGCAAGGTCTATTACACCGTCGACGTTCACGACATTTCGCTCGGCGGGATGAAGGTCGAGCCGATCGAGGAATATTGCGTCGGCAAGAAGGTCGTCGTGGTGATCGAGAGCCTCCGCCCGGTGAAGGGCGAAGTGCGCTGGTACTCCGACCGCCGCGCCGGCATCGTGTTCGACAAGCCGCTCGACTTCGACGAGCTCTCCGAATGGTGCGGCAAGAGGCTTGAACTCGCCAGCCTCAAGGCGGCGTACAAGAACAACTGATCCGCTCCTCCCCATCTGCTTCGCCGACGAGGATGGGGATACAAGCTCGCAATGACGATTCGCGGCTCCTATCTCCTCGCGGAAGGAGATTGCTCATGGCGGCAGAGGTCGCGGTGGTTGCGGGCGGGTGTTTCTGGTGTATCGAGCCGGTGTTTCGCGACCTTATAGGCGTGGAATCGGTCGAGAGCGGCTATACCGGCGGGACGCTCGACAACCCGACCTACAAGCAGGTCTGCGGCGGCGACACCGGCCATGCCGAGGCGATTCGGGTCACCTTCGACCCCGACCAGCTCAGCTACGACAATCTGCTCGACATCTTTTTCGCGACCCACGACCCAACCCAGCTCAACCGCCAGGGCAATGACATCGGGACTCAATACCGCTCGGCGATCTTCCCACAGGATGACGGGCAGGAACGCAAGGCGCGCGAAGCGATCGACCGCGCCAACGCCGACAGCGGCGGGCGGGTGGTCACGACCATCGAGCCGATGGGCGAGTGGTGGCCGGCCGAGGACTATCACCAGGACTATTGGTCCGGCGAAGGGCAGCGAAACCCCTATTGCATCGCGCATATTCCGCCGAAGCTGCAGAAGCTGCGCAAGAGCTTCCAGGCGCGTGTCAAATCGGCAACAGCGCAGGCCTGATTGCTGCAAGTCGGCCGATTTTCGCTTGGCGAGCGAATGACGCCGTGCAAATGCGTCCGCGAACAGGGGAAGGGGCGGCTTCGGCCGCCTCTTTTTTTATGCCCCGCGCGTCGCCGCCCGGCGCAGGCGATCGTTGATCGCCGCACCCAGTCCCTCGTCCGGAACGGGCGCGACTCCAATGCGCGGCTTTTCCGAAGCATCGGCAACGTGGAGCAGGTCGAACAGGGTCGCAGCCGCCTCGACGAGGTCACCCGAACGGCTGAGCGTCGCATCTCCCGCAACCGGGCCGAACCCGATCAGATATTCCGTTTCGTCCGCCGCCGTCACGTCGAGCCGCAGCGGCTTCGAGGGGGCGTAATGGCTCGCAAGCTGGCCAGGTGATTCGATTGCCGGGCCGGTACCGGGTTGGGCGTCGACGGCGATCGGCCCACGCCGCAGCAGCCGCAGCGGCCCGCCGGTCGCGGCGACGATCGTCGATTCGATCCCGCGCTGGGTCGCGCCGCCGTCGATGATCAACGGGATTCGCCCGCCGAGGCTCTTGAGCACATGCGCCGCCCGGGTGGGGCTGATCGCGCCGCTGGCGTTGGCTGACGGGGCGGCAAGCGGTCGCCCGCATGCGCGCAGCAGCGCCTGCATCGCCGGATGATCGGGCACCCGCAGCCCGACGTTCGGCAGGCCGGCAGTGACGAGCGAGGCGATCCCCGCATCGCGGCGGAGCGGAACCACCAGCGTCAGCGGCCCGGGCCAATGACGGTGCGCGAGCATCAACGCGTCCTCGCGGAACTCCCCGATCGCTTGTGCGGCGGCGAGATCGCGCACGTGCACGATCAGCGGGTTGAAGCTCGGCCTGCCCTTGGCCTGGTAGATTCTGGCGACGGCTCCGGCATCGGTCGCGTCCGCCGCAAGCCCGTAGACGGTCTCGGTCGGCACAGCGACCGGGTCGCCGGCGAGGATCAGCCGCGCGGCGTCGGCGATGCCTTGATCGGTGAAGGGCAGGACCCGCGTTTCCACGCGACGGCGGCTAAAGGATTACTCCGCGTGCGGGAAGCTCAGGCGCGTTCGCGCTCGAGCAGCTCGGTCGCGTCGATGCCGAGCCGCCGCATGCGCGCGCTGATCTGCGGCCATTCCTCCTTGAGGAAGCGGTTGCGCTCGCTTTCGCTGAGCCGCGCCCGGGCGCCGGGCGCGACGAACATGCCGACCCCGCGCTTGACGACGATCAGCCCTTCGTCCTGGAAGCCCTGATAGGCCTTGGCGACGGTCAGCGGGTTGGCCTGCTCTTCCGCGGCCAGGGCGCGCACCGAGGGCAGCGAATCCCCGTCGCCATATTTGCCTGCAAGAATCGCATCGGCGATCGTTTCCCGAAGGCGGACGTACACGGGCTTTTCATGCTGGGTGCGCAGCGTCATGCTGTCATAATACACCGTCGCGCGAGAAGTTCAATCCTAATCCCCCCAGCTGCACTCATGGGGAGGATCAGGCCGCCGGCGCCTCCCACTTCCTTGCGACATCGCCGAGTGCCGGCCGCGGGCGGTCTTCGGTGTCGCGCCCCGGATGGCCGATGAAGATAAAGCCGGCGATGCGCTCGCCCGGACCGCACAGGGCGCTCCGAACCCTCTCGGAATAGGCACGCCAGCCGGTCACCCATCCCGCGACAAAGCCGAGCGCATGCGCGGCGAGCAGCAGGTTCATGCCCGCCGCGCCGCACGACAATTGCTGTTCCCACACCGGGATTTTGTGATTTTCGGTCGGCGCGGAGACCAGCACGACGAGCGCTCCCGCATAATGGGCGAACTCGGTCTCCTTCTGGTGCTTGGCAACCGATGCACACGGGTCTTCCGCCGCGAGCGCTTCGCGAAGGACAATTTCGAACGCATCTCGCTGGCCCTCGGCGATGGTCACGAAGCGCCACGGCGCAAGCTTCCCGTGGTCGGGGCTGCGGGCGGCGATCGTGAGGATGCGCTCGAGCTCGGCCGGGGAGGGGCCGGGGCCGACCATCTCGCGCGGCTTCGCGGAGCGGCGGGTCTCGAGCAGCGAGAGCGGCGACGAACGGTCGTTGAGCATCGTGTCGTTCATCTAGGTATGCCCGCCGTTCGCAGCAATCGGCCCTTCACATCGGCATTTGCGCCGTTAGGGTGCGCAGCTTCGCGCCGGTCCGCGGCCAAGTTTTGCGTATTCTGGCCATCGAGGGGAGAATTTGATGGCACCTGAACAGTTGATCCCGATTATCGCGGGAGCATTCCTGATCGTCTTGCTTGCAGGCGGCGGTGTAGTCGCGATGGGCCGCAAGCCCGAGTTCCTGGGCCATCCCAAGGGGCTTTACATGCTGTTCTTCGCCGAGATGTGGGAGCGATTCTCCTACTACGGCATGCGGGCGCTGCTGATTTTCTACCTGACGCAGCACTGGCTGTTCAGCGACGGCAAGTCGAACCTGATCTACGGCGCCTACACCAGCCTGGTGTACATCACGCCTTTGCTCGGCGGCTACATGGCCGACAGATGGCTCGGCCAGCGCAAGGCGGTTCTGTTCGGAGCCGTACTTCTCACGGCCGGCCACTTCACCATGGCGATAGAAGGGACGGGCGGACAGTCGGACCCGACCATCAACGTGTTCTGGCTCGCGCTTGCCTTGATCATCGTAGGCTCGGGGTTCCTCAAGGCCAACATCTCGGTGATGGTTGGGCAGCTCTATCCGCTCACCGACGTCCGCCGCGACGGCGCCTACACCATCTTCTACATGGGCATTAACGTCGGCGCGGCGATCGGTACGATCATCGCCGGCTATCTCGGCCAGACATACGGCTGGGCTTACGGCTTCGGCGCCGCCGGCGTCGGCATGCTCCTCGGTCTCGTCGTCTTCGTTATCGGCAAGGGCCTGCTGCGCGGAGCTGGCGAAGCGCCGCGGCCGCTGCGCGCCAACAAGGAATGGATGCTTTATGCCGCCGGCCTGGTGGGCGTCGTGATCATCTGGGGCCTCATCCAGTTTCAGGATGTCATCCAGACGCTGCTCGTCTTCTCCGGCATCCTGCTGCTCGGCTATGTCGCCATCCAGGCGACGTTCGAAATCCCCTACGGCTCCATCGCGAAGTCGCCGAAGACACCGTTCCGGGTGATGGTCGCGGGTATCCTGCTGATGCTTGTGCAGCCCATTTCGACCACCCTGGGGCTTCCGATCGCCGAGCAGGCGTTGGCGGGCGGACTGCCGCTGTCGGCCTGGGTCGCGATCCTTGGCTTCCTCGTCATTCTCGGCGTGATGGCCACGGAGAAGATGGGACTCGAAAATCACGCTCGCGACCGGATCTTCGCGATCCTGTTCCTCGTCGCCCTGAACCCGGTCTTCTGGGGCCTGTTCGAGCAGGCGGGCGGGTCGCTCAACCTCTACACCGACCGCTATGTCGACCGCGGCGGCGTTCCCGCGTCGATCTTCCAGTCGATCAACCCGATCTACATCATCCTCCTCGCGCCGCTGTTCGCGGGCTTGTGGGTGGTTCTCGGCAAGCGCGGGCTCGAGCCTTCGGCGCCGGCCAAGTTCGGGCTGGCGCTGCTCCAGGTCGGCGCCGGCTTCCTGCTGTTCGTGCTCGGCGCCAACGCTGTCGGCCCTGCGGCGATGACCCCGGTGCTGTTCGTCTTCCTGATCTATTTCCTGCACACGACCGGCGAGCTCTGCCTCAGCCCCGTCGGGCTCAGCGCAATGAACCGGCTGTCGCCGAAGTTCATGGCCAGCCTGATCATGGGCGCATGGTTCTACATGTCGGCAGTCGGCAATTTCGTCGCCGGCAAGATCGGCGAGGCGACCGGCGGCGAAAGCGGCGAGATGACCAAGGAGGCGACGCTGTCGATCTACCATACGATCGGCTGGGTTGCCGTCGCGATCGGCGTCTTCGTGCTTGCCGTGTCGCCGTTCGTGAAGCGGCTGATGCACATCGATACCCTTCGCGACGAGGACCTGGCGGGACGTCCCGAGCTGGCCGAGAACCAGGGCGCCGGCATGCATCCGGAGCGCGAGACCGACCCGCGGCCGGCGGGCGCATGAGGAAGGCTTCGCTTGCGGCGCTGAGCGCCGCCCTGGTCCTCTCCGGCTGCGCAGCCTTCGAGTCCAAGCCGAAACCCGCGCCCGCGGTCCACATCAACGAGGACCCGTACCCCTCGACCTACGTCCGCTATCCGGGCGTGCCGACGGTCATCCGCCACGCTACCGTGTTCACCGGCGACGGGCAGCAGATCAACGACGGCACGGTCGTGTTGGCCGACGGGTTGATCCAGGCGGTCGGGGGGCCCGAGCTCGCGTCGCCGGCCGGCGCGGTCGAGATTGACGGCACGGGCAAGTTCGTGACGCCCGGCATCATCGACGTCCACAGCCACCTCGGCGACTATCCCTCGCCGGGCGTCACCGCGAACTCGGACGGGAACGAAGCGACCGACCCGGTGCGGCCGGAGGTCTGGGCCGAGCACAGCGTCTGGCCGCAGGACCCCGGCTTCAGCCGGGCGCTGGTCAACGGCGGGGTGACCACGCTTCAGATCCTGCCCGGCTCGGCCGACCTGTTCGGCGGCCGCTCCGTGGTGCTGAAGAACGTGCCCGGCCGGACGGTGCAGGAAATGAAGTTCCCCGGCGCCCCCTATGGCCTCAAGATGGCGTGCGGCGAGAACCCCAAGCGGGTCTATGGCTCAAAGGGCAACATGCCGCAGACGCGCATGGGCAATATCGCGCTCGCACGTGAGAGCTGGATCAAGGCGCGAGACTACAAGCGCAAGTGGGACGAATATTACGCCAAGGGCGGAGACATGCCCGAGCGCGACCTCGCGATGGATACGCTGAAGGGTGTGCTCGAGGGCAAGATCCTGATCCAGAACCACTGCTACCGCGCCGACGAAATGGCTAACATGATCGATATGTCGAAGGAGTTCGGCTATCACGTGACGGCGTTCCACCACGCGGTGGAAGCCTACAAGATCGCCGATCTGCTGCGCGACAACGGCATTTGCGCGGTGATGTGGGCAGACTGGTACGGCTTCAAGATGGAAGCCTATGACGCGATCAAGGAGAACATCCCGCTGGTGCACAACGCTGGCGCCTGCGCGATCGTGCACTCCGATGACCCCAATTACATCCAGCGCCTGAACCAGGAAGCATCGAAGGCGCTTGCCGACGGCATCCGCGCGGGAATCTCGAACCTCTCCGAAGCGGTGGCGTGGCAATGGCTGAGCGCGAACCCCGCCAAGGCGCTCGGCATTTCCGACAGGACGGGGACGCTGACAGCTGGCAAGATGGCGGACGTCGTGCTGTGGAATGGCGATCCGTTCAGCGACTATTCGCGGCCCGAGCGGGTGTGGATCGACGGGGCGGAAATGTACGACATGCACAACCCGAAGAAGCGGCCGGTCAGCGACTTCGAGCTCGGCCAGCCGGGCGAGGGAGACGTCAAATGACGGCTCTCTCAAGCCGTCACCCCGGACTTGATCCGGGGTCCAACTTCAATTTGCGGCTTCGTCGCTTGAAGAGAAGGTGGATTCCCGCTTTCGCGGGAATGACGATGGTGTTTGCCGCGCCGGTGGCCGCCGAGACCGTCGCGATCACCGGCGGCACGGTTGCGCTCGGCGACGGTTCGGAGCCGATCCCCAACGGCATGGTCGTGATCCGCGACGGACGCGTGATTGCGGCGGGGAACGTCCGCATGAAGCTTCCCGCCAGCACCCAGGTGATCGACGCGACCGGCAAGTGGGTGACGCCCGGCATCGTCGCGGGGTTCTCCCGGCTCGGCCTCGCCGACGTGAACCTCAGCGCCGAGGGCGCCGACGATACGGGCAATGACGGGCCGTTCAACGCGGCGATCGACGTGGCGCCGGCGATCAACCCGCTGTACCAGCCAATCGCCGTCAACCGCGCCGACGGAGTGACGCGCGCGATCGTCGCGCCGGCCGCGGGCAAGAACATCTTCGCCGGGCAGGGCGCGGTGATCGACACGGGCGCCGACATGGAGCCGATCACGGCGCCCCGGAAGTTCCAGTTCGTCGAGCTCGGCGAGACCGGCTCCAGCAAGGGTGGCGGCTCGCGCGCGTCGGCGCACGTGCTGTTCCGCAATGCGCTTCGTGAAGCCGCGGAGCTGAGGCGGTACGCGAGCCCGATCGAAGCGGCGCGCACCGGCCCGCCCGACCAGCGCGAGCGCCCGGTCGTCCGCAACCCGAACGAATCGCGGCTTTACGGCACGAGCGCGCAGCGCAGCGAAGACGTGCTGCTGACCCGCTTCGACGCCGCCGCGCTGGTGCCGGTGCTCCAGGGGCGCCAGTACCTGCTGGTCCACGCCGAGCGGGCGAGCGACATCCTCCAGGTGCTCGACCTCGCGCGCGAGTTCCCGTCGCTCAAGATCGTGCTCGTCGGCGCGAGCGAGGGTTGGCTCGTCGCCGACAGGATCGCAGAGGCAAAGATCCCGGTGATCGCATCGGCGGTGAACGATCTCCCCGCTTCGTTCGAGCAGATCGCCGCGACCCAATCGAACGTCGGCAGGATGCGCGCCGCGGGGGTCGATGTCGCGATCGGCATGATCAACGACAACGACACGCATAACCTGTTCATGGAGCGTCAGTACGCCGGCAACCTCGTCGGCCTGCAGGGGGTGCCCGGAGCGACCGGCGTGAGCTGGGGCGAGGCGCTGGCGATGATCACCTCGCGCCCGGCGCAGGCGATCGGCATGGGCGGCGAGATCGGCAGCCTGGCGCCGGGGCGGCGCGCCGACGTCGTGATCTGGTCGGGTGACCCGCTCGAAGGCTCGAGCGCGGCCGAGCAGGTGTTCATCGACGGCGTCGCACAGCCGCTCGAGACGCACCAGACGCGGCTGTTCGAGCGCTACCGCTATCTGCCGCGGACGGATTTGCCGAAGGCGTACCGCCACTGAGTTCGCAACTCGTCATTCCCGCGAAAGCGGGAACCCACTGTTTCGAAGCGGGGCCCCCGCTTTCGCGGGGGTGACGGAGAGGGTAGATGCGGACCCATGACACGCAAATTCTTCGGAACCGACGGAATTCGCGGCACGACCAATGCCGAGCCGATGACGGCAGTGACAGCGCTCCGCGTCGGGCAGGCCGCGGGTACGCATTTCCTCCGCGGCGACCACCGGCACCGCGTGGTCATCGGCAAGGACACGCGGCTTTCCGGTTACATGATGGAGTCGGCGATGGTCGCCGGCTTTACCAGCGTCGGCATGGACGTCGTTTTGCTGGGCCCGATGCCGACGCCGGCCGTCGCGATGCTGACCCGCTCCATGCGCGCCGACCTCGGGGTGATGATCAGCGCCTCGCACAACCCCTTCGCCGATAACGGCATCAAGCTGTTCGGTCCGGACGGCTACAAGCTCAGCGACGAGGCCGAGCAGGCGATCGAGCGGCGGATGGAAAAGCCGCCCAAGCTCGCCAAATCGGAGTTGATCGGCCGCGCCCGGCGCATCGACGATGCCCGCGGCCGCTACGTCCAGTTCGCAAAGGACACATTTCCCGAAAACCTGCGCCTCGACGGCCTCAAGGTAGTCGTCGATTGCGCCAACGGCGCCGCCTACCAGGTCGCGACCGAGGCGTTGTGGGAGCTCGGGGCCGAGGTGGTGCCGCTCGGCGTTGCGCCGAACGGCCTCAACATCAACGATGATTGCGGTTCGACGCACCCCGAGCTGATGCAGGAAACGGTCGTCGCGAGCGGCGCCGACATCGGGCTCGCGCTCGACGGGGACGCCGACCGGCTGATCGTTGCCGACGAGACGGGGCGGCTGGTCGACGGCGACCAGCTGATGGCGCTGATCGCGCTCGGGCTCCAGGCGCGCGGCGAGCTCAAGGGCAAAGCCGTCGTCGCGACCGTCATGTCCAATCTCGGGCTCGAGCGGAAGCTCGGCGACGCCGGGCTCAAGCTGCTGCGCACCAAGGTCGGCGACCGTTACGTGCTCGAGGAAATGCGCAAGACCGGCTGCAACATCGGCGGTGAGCAGTCGGGGCACATCATCCTCGCCGACCATGCGACGACCGGGGACGGCCTGGTGGCAGGGCTCCAGGTGCTTGCGGCGCTGGTCCAGGCCGACGTACCGGCGAGCCGGCTGCTGCGGCAGTTCGAACCGCTTCCGCAGCTCTTGAAGAACGTTCGCTTCAATGGCAGCGCGGAGCCGCTCGAGAGCGATGGCGTCAGGAAGCGGATCGCCGCCGCGGAGGCCGAGCTCGAAGGCCATGGCCGGCTCGTGATCCGCAAGTCTGGCACCGAGCCGCTGATCCGCGTGATGGCGGAAGGCGACGATCCCGCGCTCGTCGAGCGGCTGGTGGACGACATCTGCGAGGCGGTGCAGGCGGCCGCGTGAACGCTTTCTTGGTAATTGTCCGCGCAAGGACAATTCGGTGCGCATGGAAAACTTCGCCCCGAGCAGCGGGACGAAGGCGGATTCGGTGACGAATACCGCCCGGATCCTCGTCATTGCCGGTTCCGACTCGGGCGGCGGCGCGGGGATTCAGGCCGACATCAAGACCGTGGCGATGCTTGGCGGGCACGCGATGACGGCGATTACGGCGGTCACCGCGCAGAACACGATCGGCGTCGATGCCATCCATCCGGTCCCGACCGAGATCGTGCTCGCGCAGATCGACTCGGTCGTTGGCGACATTGGCGTGGACGCGGTGAAGATCGGCATGATCGGCAGCGCCTTCACCGCTACCCAGGTCGCCGAGCGGCTGGAGCGGCTCAGGGCCGAGCAGCCGGGCCTGCCGATCGTGTTCGATCCGGTGATGGTAGCGACCAGCGGGGGCGCGCTCGCCGACGAGCCGACGATCGCAGCGTTCGGCAGGCTGATGAACGTCGCGACGATCGCGACTCCCAACCTTCCCGAGCTCAAGCGCCTGACCTCGGAGGAAGACCCGGTCGCGGCGGCGCTTCACCTGGTCGGCCAGCATGGCTGCGCGGTGCTTATCAAGGGCGGGCACGAGGAAGGTGACGCGCTCGCCGACGCGCTGATCGAGGAAGATAATATGACCAGCTGGCAGGGCCAGAGGATCGACACCACCAGCACCCACGGCACCGGCTGCACGCTGGCAAGCGCCATCGCATGCTTCCTCGCGCAGGGGTCGAGCCTTTCGGACGCGGTGACGCGGGCGCGCGAGTTCGTGCGGGTCGCGCTCTACGCAGCGCCTGGCCTTGGGCAGGGCTCCGGGCCGATCGGTCACGCCGACGTGCGTCTCGACGTCGGCGCCGGGCCGCGCCTCAACCAGGTGACGGTCACCGGCAGCAAATACGAGCGCTCGGTCGACTTCTACCGACGGCTCGGCCTCAAGCAGATCATCGACAGCCCTGACACGGGCTATGCACGGTTCGAGACGGCGGGCGGAGTCACGATGTCGGTCCAGATCGATGCCGACGAGAAAATCCTCGCGACGACAGCGATCTACCTGGAGTGCGACGACCTCGACGAGCGTGTCGAGCAGCTCGCGCGCAGCGGGATCGCGTTCGAGCACGGGCCGCGCAACCAGCCCTGGATGTGGCGCGAGGCGCGGCTTCGCGACCCCGATGGCAACATCATCTTTCTGTACAAGGCGGGGGAAGCGCGCCGCTTCCCGCCGTGGCGGATGCAGGAATAATCCACACATTTCGTCATCCCCGCGAAAGCGGGGACCCAGCGAAAAGCCAAAAACTGGGTTCCCGCTTTCGCGGGAATGACGAATAAGGGGGTATGCCGCGGCGTTGTTCCTTCAAGCTCGAACTCGACTTTCCGCAACCGCTGGCCGGGGTCGACGAGGCGGGGTGCGCGCCGCTGGCGGGGCCGGTGGTCGCCGCCGCCTGCATTCTCGACCGCGAGAGATTCCCGCGTGGGATCGACGATTCGAAGAATTTGCCGATCGACAGGCGCGAGGCGCTCTACGGCCGGCTGATGACGCAGGCCATCGCCTGGGGTGTGGGGATCG
>DASSOE010000116.1:0-5624 GCA_035700945.1 Sphingomicrobium sp.
GGGAGAGGGACAGCCGCCGAAGGCGGCAGGGTGAGGGGTGTGCTGCCGTGCACATTGCCACACCCCTCACCCTCCCATCCCCGCTTTCGCGGGGACGGGCCCCTCCCTCTCCCGCGAGCGGGAGAGGGGCCGAGGAGCAGTGGATGGTTTCCCATTCCGGCCTGATCACCGTCATGACCCGCGCCGCGCGCAAGGCGGCGCCGCGGCTTCGGCGCGACTTCGGCGAGGTCGAGCAGCTGCAGGTCAGCCGCAAGGGCCCGGCCGACTTCGTGTCGATGGCGGACAAGCGCGCCGAGCAGACGATCGTCGAGGAGCTTCGCAATGCGCGGCCCGATTGGGGCATGCTGCTTGAGGAAGGCGGCGAGGTCGAAGGCAATCCCGCGAAGCCCCGGTGGATCGTCGATCCGCTCGACGGAACGACCAATTTCCTCCACGGAATCCCCCACTTCTCGATCTCGATCGCGGTCGAGGAGAAGAAACCCGGCGGCGGCACCGAGATCACCCAGGGCCTCGTCTACCAGCCGCTGACCGACGAGGGCTTCTGGGCGGAGAAGGGCCGGGGCGCGTGGCTTCAGGACGCGCGGCTACGGGTATCCGCGCGGCGCGAGCTCGCCGACACCGTCATCGGCACTGGGATCCCGCATTGCGGCCGCGGCGATGCCGCCCGGTGGGCGAAAATCTATGCCGCCGTCGGACCGCAGGTCTCGGGCGTCCGGCGGTTCGGCTCGGCCGCGCTCGATCTTGCGTGGGTCGCCGCGGGCCGGATGGACGGCTTCTGGGAAGACGATCTCGACCTGTGGGACACCGCAGCGGGAGTATTGCTGGTGAAGGAAGCGGGCGGCTTCGTGACCGATTATCGGGGCGCGGACCGGGCGTTCGAGCGCGGCGAATATGTCGCGGCCTCGGGCGCGATCCACTCCAAGCTGCAAAAGCTCGTCGGAGGGGCGGTTCGATAGGGCTCCAGATGTTGCGGGGCGGAACTTGCTGCCCTAAAGCGCGCGCAAGTTTTCCAAGCCCCTGGAGTTTCCCTTGGCGAGCGTTGCCGCAGGCTACCTGCCGATCCTCTTGTTCCTGATCGTTGCCGTCGGCCTCTCGGCAGCGTTCGTGGTGCTGCCGATGATCGTCGCGCGCTTCACCGGCGTGCACCAGCCCGACGCGGCCAAGCTCAGCGAATATGAATGCGGTTTTCCGGCGTTCGAGGACGCGCGCGCCGAGTTCGACGTGCGCTTCTACCTCGTCGCGATCCTGTTCATCGTCTTCGACCTCGAGGCGGCTTTCCTGTTTCCGTGGGCGGTCAGCCTCGGCTTCACGAAATGGACCGGCTGGGTCGCGATGATGATCTTCCTCGTCGAGCTCGGCCTTGGCCTCGCTTATGCGTGGAAGAAGGGAGCGCTCGAATGGGAGTGATGCTCCGCGGCCCCGAAGACCGCATGCCGACCGAGGAGGAGCTCGCGCGCATCTCGGGCCTCGTCCCGGGCGAGGTCGACCGCAAGCAGCTCGAAATCCTGCGGCAGTCGCTCAACGAAAAGGGGTTCATGGTCACCACGGCAGAGGACCTGTTCACGTGGGCGCGCACCGGATCCTTGTGGTGGATGACGTTCGGCCTCGCCTGCTGCGCGGTCGAGATGATCCATGTGAACATGCCGCGCTATGATCTTGAAAGATTTGGCGCTGCTCCGCGCGCCAGCCCGCGCCAGTCGGACGTGATGATCGTTGCCGGGACTTTGTGCAACAAGATGGCCGCGCCGCTTCGCCGGGTCTACGACCAGATGAGCGAGCCGCGCTACGTCATCTCGATGGGCAGCTGCGCCAACGGCGGCGGCTATTACCATTACAGTTACTCGGTGGTGCGCGGCTGCGACCGCATCGTGCCCGTAGACATCTATGTGCCCGGGTGCCCGCCGACCGCGGAAGCCTTGCTCTACGGCATCCTCCAGCTCCAGCGGAAAATCCGCCGTACCGGGACGATCGAGCGCTGATGGCCCTCGCGTTCGCTTCCCACGTGCCGAAGACGGCATCGAACGTCGGCGTGATCGAGGCTGCGCGCGCCGCGCTCGGCGATGCGCTGATCGAGGCGACCGACCTCGTCGGCGAGATCACGCTGACCGTGAGGCGCGAGCGCATCGTCGAGGTGTGCCGCGCGCTGCGCGACACGCCGGGGCTCGAATATCAGCAGCTGATGGATATCGCCGGAGTCGATTATCCCGAACGGCCGGAGCGGTTCGAGGTCGACTACCACCTGCTGTCGCTGACCAGGAACCGGCGCATCCGCGTGAAGGTGCTGACCGACGAGGTCACGCCGGTGCCGAGCATCGTCTCGCTGTGGCCGGTGGTCGGCTGGTTCGAGCGCGAGGCGTTCGACATGTACGGCATCATGTTCGCGGGCAATCCCGACCTTCGCCGGATCCTCACCGATTACGGCTTCGAGGGCTATCCGCAGCGCAAGGACTTCCCGCTGACCGGCCATGTCGAGCTGCGCTATTCGGAAGCCGAGAAGAGGGTGGTGTACGAGCCCGTGTCGCTGCCGCAGGATTTCCGCGGCTTCGAGTTCCTGATGCCGTGGGAAGGGCCCGAATATCGGCTCCCGGGCGACGAAAAGGCGACCCCGGAAGCGCCTGGAGCGCCGTCTCCGGCTCCCGCGCCGAGCGGCAGCACGCCGCAGAACGTGAAGACCCCCGCCGAAACCCCGAAGACGACCGACGGCCCGGCTGACACGGGCGCCGGCAAGCCGGCCGACACGCAGGCGCACAAGGAAGCCCGTAAGCCGCGCGCCAAGAAGGCCGAGCAGGAAGTCAGCAAGCCGGAGGCCGGCCCTGATCCCAAACCGAAGGGGCCCGGTCGTCCGCGCAAGGGCGGGCACGCCGCATGACCGACACCCGCACCGACCTCCGCGCCGAGGCCGGCGGCACCGGCGCGCAGCCGAAGGGCACGCGGCGCGTCGAGGTCAATGTCGGCGCCGGCGGGCAGGGTGCCGACATCGCCAGCGCCCGCGCCCCCGGCGACGACAAGCTCAACAATTACACCATCAACTTCGGGCCGCAGCATCCCGCCGCCCACGGCGTGCTGCGCCTGATCCTCGAGCTCGACGGCGAGGTGGTCCAGCGCGTCGACCCGCATATCGGCCTGCTCCACCGCGGCACCGAGAAGCTGATCGAGTACAAGACCTACGCCCAGGCGCTGCCTTACTTCGACCGGCTCGATTATTGCTCGCCGATGTGCATGGAGCATGGCTTCGTGCTCGCGATCGAGAAATTGCTCGGCCTCGAGATCCCGCTTCGCGCCCAGTACATCCGGACGATGATGGCGGAATTGACCCGCATCAAGAACCACATGCTGAACCTCGGCAGCCACATCATGGACGTCGGCGCGATGACGCCCAATCTGTGGCTGTTCGAGGTCCGCGAAGATTTGATGCAGATCTACGAGCATGTGTCGGGCGCGCGCATGCACGCGAATTATTTCCGCGTCGGCGGCGTGCGCGAGGACATCCCTCCGGCGGTCTTGGACAAGATCGGAGAGTTCCTCGATAACCGCCTGCAAATCTTCGAGGATGCGATCGCGCTGGTCGCCGACAACCGCATTTTCAAGCAGCGCAACGTCGACATCGGAATCGTCCGCCGCGACGACGCCATCGCCTGGGGCTTTTCCGGCCCGATGATCCGCGCGTCGGGTATCCCGTGGGACATCCGCAAGGCGCAGCCCTACGAGGTTTACGACCGAATGGATTTCGAGGTGCCGGTCGGCACCAACGGCGACTGCTACGACCGCTTCCTGGTGCGCTGCGAAGAGGTTCGGCAGAGCTGGAAGATCGCGCGCCAGTGCCTCAACGAGCTTCCGCCGGGGCCGGTCGGCGCCGACAGCAAGGTCTTCCCGCCGATGCGCGCGACGATGAAGACCTCGATGGAGGCCCTCATCCACCACTTCAAGCTCTACACCGAGGGCTATCACGTGCCGTCGGGCGAGGTGTACATCGCGACCGAAAGCCCGAAGGGCGAGCTCGGCGTCTATCTCGTCGCCGACGGCACCAACCGCCCGTACCGCTGCCACATCCGCCCGACCGGCTACTCGCACCTCCAGGCGATGGACTTCATGATGAAGGGCCACATGCTCGCCGACACCACCGCGATCCTCTCCGCGATCGACGTCGTGTTCGGGGAGGTGGACCGGTGACGATAAAATTCCTTCTCGTAAGTGTGGCGATTATCCTGGGAATCGTGACCGCGATGTCCTGGGTTTTTGATGGCCATATCGATTGGGGCAACGTCTTCAGAACCAGCGCAATCGCATTTGCGGTGGTCATGGTGTTTCATTTTGCTCGGCATAGAAGGGTCCAATCCTAATGGCCGGCCAGGCAGGGATCCTCGACAACGCCGAAGAGCGCACCCGCTGGGAAGGCTTCCAGTGGACCGACGCGAACGCAAAGTCCGCGAAGGAGATAATCGCGCGCTATCCGGAGGGGCGGCAGATGTCGGCCTCGATCCCACTGCTCGACCTTGCGCAGCGGCAGGTCGGGGCGGAGACGAATACGCAGGGGTGGCTGCCGATCCCGGTGATGGAGTTCGTCGCGCGCGAGCTCGACATGCCCTACGTGCGGGTGCTCGAGGTCGCGACCTTCTACACAATGTTCAACCTGGAGCCGGTCGGGCGCTTCCACGTCCAGGTATGCGGGACGACGCCGTGCATGCTGCGCGGCTCGGACGACGTGTTCGAGGCCTGCTACAAGCGCGGCCTGCGCAAGGGCCACACGACCGACGATGGGCTGTTCACCCTGAGCGAGGTCGAATGCCTCGGCGCCTGCGCCAATGCGCCGATGGTCCAGATCAACGACGACAATTACGAGGACCTCACGCAAGAGAGCATGACCGCGATCCTCGACGCCCTCGCCCGCGGCGAAACGCCGAAGCCCGGCCCCCAGATCGATCGCCAGACCAGCTGCCCCGAAGGCGGCCCGACCACGCTCAAGAAAATGGCCGAGCGCAACTACGACTACCGGCTGCAGTGGACCGCCACGGCGGAAGAGGGTGCGCAATGAAGGACGTCGCCAAGATCGTCATCGCGATCCTGCTGATCATCCTCGCCTGGAAGATCGTGAAGGGCCTTCTGAGCATCCTCTTCGCGGTTGCAGCCGTTGGGCTCCTCGTCTGGGGCGGCATGAAGCTGCTCGGCAACGATCAGAAGCGGATCCGCTGATGGGCTACACCGGACCGCTCTCCGACAAGGACCGCATCTTCACCAACGTCTACGGCTTCCAGTCGCCGTTCCTGAAGGCTGCCCGGCAGCGCGGCGACTGGGACAATACCAAGGCGCTGATGGCAGTCGGGCAGGACCCGATCATCGACGCGGTCAAGGCGTCGGGGCTGCGCGGCCGCGGCGGCGCCGGCTTCCCGACCGGCATGAAGTGGGGGTTCATGCCCAAGGAGCCCAAGCCCGGGAAGCCCAACTTCCTGGTCATCAACGCCGACGAATCCGAGCCCGGGTCGTGCAAGGACCGCGAGATCATCCGCCACGACCCGCACAAGCTGCTCGAAGGTGCGCTGATTGCGAGCTTCGCGATGCGGGAGCGCGCCGCTTACATCTATATCCGCGGAGAATTCATCCGCGAAACCGAGGTGTTACGCCGCGCG
>DASSOE010000117.1:0-11750 GCA_035700945.1 Sphingomicrobium sp.
AAGCGGTGCCGGGGGCGCTGCTGGCGAGGATTGAAACCGAAAGTACCCCGGCGAAGGCCGGGGCCCAGGAGGCGAAGCCTTCGTCGAAACTGGTCAATGGAGCGCCTGCTGGCGCTCCTGGACCCCGGCCTTCGCCGGGGAACGACATCGAAACCCGCCTCTCCCCCTCCGTGCGCCGGGCCTGCCTTCAGAACGGCATCGACCCCTCTCGGATCGAAGGCACCGGCCGAAACGGTCGCGTCACGCGCGAGGACGTCGACCGGGCAATCGCGTCGGCAACCGTCGTCAGCGTGGGTGAACCCGCAACCGCGCAGCCGCGCCAGTTCAACGCGCAGGACATCCCGCACGACCGCATGCGCCTGACGATCGCCGAGAACATGGCGCGCGCCGTCGCCGAGCAGCCGCACGTCACCGCGGTCTTCGAAGCCGACTTCTCAGCCATCGCGGCGCACAAGGCGGCGATGGCGCAGCGCGGGGTCAAGCTCAGCTACACCGCCTACATCGTCAAAGCGGCCGCCGAAGCGATGGCGGTTGCGCCGTCGATCAACGGCCGCTGGGAGAAAGACCGGATCGCCATCTCGCCGACAATCGACGTGGGCGTCGGCACCGCCCTCGGCGACAAGGGGCTCGTGGTCCCGGTCGTGAAGGACGCCGGAAAGCTCAGCCTCGAGCAAATCGGTGCCAAACTCGACGACCTCACCCGCCGCGCGCGCGACGGGAAGCTCGAGCGCTCGGAAGTCTCGGGCGGCAGCTTCACCATCTCCAACCACGGCGTGTCGGGCTCGCTGCTCGCCGCGCCGATCATCCTCCACCAGGGGCAGGCTGCAATCCTCGGCATCGGCAAGCTCGAGAAGCGGGTTGTCGTGCGCGAGATCGGCGGCGAGGACGCGATCCTCGTCCGTCCGATGGCCTACGTCACGCTGACCATCGACCATCGCGTCGTCGACGGCCACCAGACCAACGCCTGGCTCACGCGCTTCGTCGAAATCATCGAGGGTTGGCCGCCAACCTAGCCGTCATTGCGAGCGCAGCGAAGCAATCCAGAAAAGGTGGATTGCCGCGGCTCCCGGAGCCTCGCAATGACGGTCAAATATTCGTTTGCTCCGGCGGCACGCCTTCCGGAATCGTCGCCGCGCCTTCCTCCTCGCGGCAGGCGAGGCCGGTGCCGACGTCGTAGCAGCTCATCGACAGCGACCCCATCGCGTAACCGCGGATGAGCGGCTCCATCGGCTCGCCCGACTCTGCAGCGACGCCGGCGATGTAAAGCAGCGGAATGAAATGATCGGGCGTGGGCACGGCGAGCTCATAGTCCGGATGCGCGGTCACTTTCAGGATGTTGCCGGGATCGCTCTCCAGCTGCTCGGCCACCGCATCGTCGAACCGCTCGGCCCAGTCGAACGCGCCGTCGGGATTGTCCCACTGAACGCGCCGGAGGTTGTGCACGACATTGCCGCTGCCCATGACCATCACGCCGCGCTCCCGCAGCGGCGCGAGGCGGCGGCCGAGGTCGACGTGATAGTCGAGCGGCTTCAGCGCATTGATCGATAGTTGGACGACCGGGATGTCGGCCTCCGGATAGACGTGCGCGAGCACGCTCCACGTGCCGTGGTCGAGGCCCCACTGGTCGCCGTCGAGCCCGCACCAGACCGGCGCGAGCGTGTCCACGACTTCCGCGGCTAACGCGGGGTCGCCGGGGGCCGGATAATCGAACGCGAACAGTTCCGGCGGGAAGCCGTAGAAATCGTGGATCGTGCGCGGCTGGGGCATCGCCGTCACCGCCGTCGCGCCGAAGAACCAGTGCGCGGAGATCATCAGGATCGCGCGCGGGCGCGGAAGGCGGCGCCCGATCTCGCGCCAGCTCTTGGTGAAGCCGTTGAGCTCGAGTGTGTTCATCGGGCTGCCGTGTCCGATGAACAGTGCCGGCATTCGGCTCATCGCCCGCCCTCCTTCTCGATTACAGGAACGCCGCCCTGCTTCGACGGTTCAAATCGCAGCGAAACCGGAGGCCGTCATGCCCGACAACAGCAACCTTGGGAAAGGGACACAGCGCGCCCTGATCGGAGCCGGCATCGCCGCCGCGGGCGCCGCGGCCTTCCTGCTGACGCGCCGCTCGGCCGACGTTCATGACGATGGCATCAATGTCAGCGACGCGCCGGACTACGTCTTCCGGCGCAAGACGGGCCGCTACGAGGAGGGGATGGTCGGCCGGACGGTCACCATCAACAGCCCGAGAGACGAAATCTATCGCCGGTGGCGCGACTTCACGCGCTTCCCCGACTTCATGGAGAATGTCGAACGGGTCGTCACCGAGGGCGACGGCACCTCGCTGTGGACGATCAAGGCCCCGGCGGGGACGACCGTCGAGCTGAAGACACGGATTACCGAGGACCGGCCCGGCGAGCTCATCGCCTGGAAGAGCGAGCCGGATTCCGAGATCGAGACGGAAGGCCGGGTCGAGTTCTTCGACGTCGCGCCTGGCCGCGGCACCGGAGTGCGCCTGACCTTGCGCTACGATCCTCCCGCCGGGCTCGCCGGCCGCGCGATCGCCAAGCTCCTTCAGCGCGAGCCGAACGTGCAGGCGCGCCGCGACCTGCGCCGGTTCAAGATGCTGGTGGAAACGGGCGAGATCGCCACCAATGCCGGACCGTCGGGCCGCGACGTGCCCGTGACCGAGCGGCAGATTTAGGAGGCCGACATGCGCGCACTCACCTGGCATGGGCGCCACGACGTCCGCGTGGAGACAGTCCCGGACCCCGAGATCGTCAACCCGCACGACGCGATCCTCCGCGTCACCTCGACCGCGATCTGCGGCTCCGACCTCCACCTCTATGACGGCTACATCCCCGGCATGCGCGCGGGCGACATCCTCGGCCACGAGTTCATGGGCGAGGTGGTCGAGGTCGGCCGCGACAGCACGCTGAAGAAAGGGCAGCGCGTCGTCGTGCCGTTCCCGATCTCCTGCGGCGAATGCTTCTTCTGCAGGAAGCAGCAGTTCAGCTGCTGCGACAACACCAACCCGCCGGAAACGTCGGACGCGACCGAGACCATGTACGGCTACCCGACCGCCGGTGTGTTCGGTTACTCGCACCTCACCGGCGGCTATGCCGGCGGGCAGGCTGAATATGTCCGCGTGCCCTTCTCCAACGTCGGGCCGATCGTCGTTCCGGACCATCTCGAAGACGACAAGGTGCTGTTCCTCAGCGACATCCTGCCGACCGGCTGGATGGCGGCGGAGAATTGCGACATCGAGCCGGGCGACACCGTCGCCGTGTGGGGTTGCGGGCCCGTCGGCCTGTTCGCAATCCAGTCGGCGCTGATCATGGGCGCGCACAAGGTCATCGCGATCGACCATTACCGCTCGCGCCTCGAGCTCGCGAAGAAGCTCGGCGCCGAGATCCTCGACTATCGCGAAGTCGACGTGCGTGAGGCGCTCGCCGAGATGACCGGCGGCATCGGCCCCGATGCGGTGATCGACGCCGTCGGGCTCGAGGCGCACGGCATCTCGATCGACAATATCCTCGACCAGGTGAAGGCGATGGGCTTCCTCGTCACCGATCGCATCCACTCGTTCCGCGAGGCGGTGCTGGCGGTCCGCAAGGGCGGCCGCGTATCTGTGCCGGGGGTCTATGGCGGCTTCGCCGACAAGTTCCCGGTCGGCGCGTTCATGGAAAAAGGGCTGACCATGAAGACCGGCCAGACGCACGTGCACCGCTATCTGAAGCCGTTGCTCGAGCAGATCGAGCAGGGGAAGATCGACACAACCTTCCTGATCTCGCACCACGCGCCGCTCGAGCAAGCGCCCGAGATGTACAAGCACTGGCACGACGACCAGGACCAGTACACGAAGATCGTGCTGAAGACCGAAATCGCCGTTCCCAACGTCGAGCAGGTGGCCCAGGAGCACGAACCGGCGTAGGCCCTCCGGAACGCTTCGGCGGCGCATGCGCTAGTTGCGCCGTGGCCAGCAGCAAGCAACCCGACGCAGACGCGAAATTCGTCCGCCGAGCGCTGATCGTCATCGGCCTTGCGGCGCTCGCGCTGCTCATGTGGCAGCTGCGCACCGTAATCGTCCTGCTGTTCGGTGCCGTCGTCATGGGCACCATCTTCCGCGCGATCGCCGACCCGCTTTCGAAACATCTGCGGCTTCCGGATCAAGTGGCGATGCTGACCTCGGTCCTCCTGATCGTCGCACTCTTCGTCGGCGTCGGCTGGCTGCTCGGCCAGCAGATCGCGACGCAGACGGATGCGCTGACGCAGACATTGCCCAGAGCGCTGGCGCGGGTCGATCAGTGGCTTGGCAGCTTCGGTCTCGCCCATCCGTTCCAGACCTGGTTCTCGCAGCTCCACAGCAGCGGCGGCACGCTGGTGTCGCGCTTCGGTAGCTGGCTGTCGACCGCGAGCAACGGCCTCGCCAATTTCCTCATCGTGCTCTTCGGCGGCATCTTCCTCGCCGCCGAGCCGGGCTTTTACCGGACCGGCGCGATCAAGCTGGTGCCTCCGGCCAAGCGCGCCCTCATCGCCGAGGCGATGGACGAATCCGAGCGCGCGTTGCGCCTGTGGCTCAAGGGCCAGCTGATCGCCATGATCGTGATCGGCGCGATGACCGCTACCGGCCTGTGGCTGCTCGGCGTCCAGTCATGGCTGGTGCTCGGGATCCTCGCGGGATTTTTCGAGTTCATCCCATTCGCCGGACCGATCCTTTCGGCCGTCCCCGGAATTTTGATCGCGCTTGTGCAGAGCCCCGAGCTCGCGCTGTGGACGACGCTCATGTATATTTTCGTGCAACATTCCGAAGCTTATTTGATCCAGCCGATCATCCAGCAATATGCGGTCGATGTGCCCGCGGTCGTCCTGCTCTTCTCGCTGCTCGCGTTCGCGGTGCTGTTCGGAGTCATCGGCATCCTGTTCGCCGCGCCGCTGACCGTTGTCACTTACGTGCTGGTCAAGCGCCTCTACGTCATCGAGGCGCTCGATACGCCGACACCGATCCCGGGCGAGGACAAATAAGCGCGGATTAGAAGGTCCAGCGGCCGGAGACGACAGCGCGGCTGCGATAGATGTCGTCGAGATTGCTGCGGTTGGTGCGATAGTAGCGCAGGTCCAGCGCGAAACCGCGGACCAAGGTCTTGGTCGCGCCGATGTTCATCGCGGCGTAGTCGATGTTGTTCTCGCGCGTGCGGCGGCCGAGGTTCGCCGAAAGCCTGAGAGTCTTCGTGAGGTCGAACGAGGGTCCACCCTCGACGTACAGCGACTGTTTCGTGCCGCCGAGGTCGTCTGGGCTGTAGACGGCGCCGATCTTGAGCGAGAGCCGGCCGATCCTGCGCGTGAGCGCACCCGTGAATTCGAACGAGTCGGAGTCCGTTCCGCGCCTGGCGCCCGTCTGCAACTTGTAGGCAGCGCCGAACGCCACGGAGTAGGAGCCGAACTTGCGGCTCGCGTTGACGAACGCCGACGCCTCACCCTCGGCCGTTGCCGACGTGACGTTCTTCCACTGGCCGCCGAACTGCAGGTCGCCGGCCTGGATATAGGCCTTCGGGATGACTTGCGGCCCGTTGGTCTGCTCGACGCCTTTCGAGATACCCGTGCTGGAGACGACCATCTCGACGCCCGGATCGAGGGGAAGGAGGAACAGCATGGCTTTCTCGCGGTTGAGCTGGGCTCAGGCGATCGCCCGGTAGATCCCGTAGGCGCTGGTCAGGGTGAGCAGGATCCCGACCATCACCAGCATCGGCTTGGGCGAGATGCGCTTCACCAGCCAAGCGCCGAGCGGCGCGGCGATGATCCCGCCGATGAGGAGGCCGAGCGTCGCTGCGGTGAACGCCGCCCAGCCGAGCGCGGCAATGAAGGTGATCGCCGAAGTCAGCGTCACCAGGAACTCGGCGGTGTTGACGGTGCCGATCGTCCGGCGCGGCTCGGCGCCCTGGACCAGCAGATTGCCGGTGACGACCGGTCCCCACCCGCCGCCGCCGGCGGCGTCGAGGAAGCCGCCGGCGAGACCGAGAGGCTCGACGATCCGCGCGGGCTTGTGGTGCGGCGGATAGCGCAGCCCTCGCCAGGCGAGGAACAGGCCGATCGCCGCAAGATACGCCAGCACGAAGGGCTTGGCGGTGCCGGCATCGATCTGGGTCAGGACGTAAGCGCCTAGTGCGGCGCCGACGATGCCAGGCAAAGCGAGGCGGGCGAGCAGCCTCCAGTCGACGTTCCGGTGCGCGATGTGGCTGAGGCCCGACACGCAGGTCGTGAAGGTTTCCACCGTGTGGACGCCCGCCGACGCTGCGGCCGGCGCAACGCCGAGGCTGATGAGAAGCGTGTTCGAGATGACGCCGAACGCCATGCCGAGCGCGCCGTCGACGATTTGTGCCGCCATTCCCGCGGCGATGAACGGCAGCAGGTCGAGAAGATGGAATTCCCCCACGTCGATTCCCCATCAGCGATGTGGTGCAGCTACTATTCTCTAGTCAAAGACTAGACAATACGACCGTTCTTCCGTTCGGCGCTCGAAACGAGCTTCTTGGCGCAGCCCGGCGCTAGATTTCGAGGACGGCATATTGTTTGCCGAACAGGGGCCGCAGAACGAACTGCGCGACATTGTAGACCGGCTTGCCCATTGGCGTACGGCCTTCGTAGGTGCCGTGGTGGGCGTGGCCGTGGACCACCGCCTTCACATGGTCGAATCGGTCGATGGGCTCGCACAGCCGCTGCGATCCGAGATATTGGTAGATCGCGGGCGGCTCGCCCTCGATCGTCCCGACGATCGGCGAATAGTGGAGCACGGCGACGCTGCGCTCGGTGCGCAAGGTGCGCAGCTGGTTCTCGAGCTTGCGCGCCTCGCTCAGCGCCTCGTCAACGAACGCCTTGACGATCGGCTCGCCGAACGGCGCGAGCTCGCCGCGGCCGAACCCGCCGAGAAAACCCTTGACGCCGGCAAAGCCGACGCCGTCGATTTCGTGCGCCTGCTCGTCGAGGACGATCATTCCCGCTTCGTGGAGGATCGAGCAGACCACCTCGGGCTGGCCGCACTCGTAATCGTGATTGCCGAGGACGCCGAGCACAGGAAGGGGGCAGGCGCGGATGTCTTCGGCGAGGATCTCGGCCTCCCTCGTCTTTCCGAAATTTGTGAGGTCGCCGCACAGCACCAGCACGTCGGCCGCGTTGGCGATTTCCGCGAACATCTCGCGATACGGCGCGACGCTGTCCTCCATCACATGAAGATCGCCGATCGCCGCTACCCGGAGCTTGCCGTTCGATCCGTCAGTCGCTGCCATATTGCTCTTCGAGATTGCCGACGGCTTCGGAGAATCCCCATTGGTCGACGTCGATCGAATAGTCACGCGGGGAGAAGATGCGACCGCGGCACACCCTTTTGCCGGGACCCTTCAGGTCGGCCTGGTCCTTGAGGCGCTCGAGCAGCTCGTCGACGAGCCACTTGGGCACGACCTCGCGCTCGCTCGGGTAGATGAAGCGGAAGTTGAGGAGCGCGATCAGCAGCACTTCCCAGTAGAGCTCCATGTGCGACAGGAGCTGCTCCCAGTTGATCTCCTTGTGGCGCTTGAGGATCATGTGCGCGACGTCGGCGCCGTCGTAACGGTGATGGTCCTGAACGAAGATCTTCGACCAGATGAACTGGGTCGGCGGGACCAGCCGCACCTTCGCTCCGAACAGCTCGGTTTCGGGCGCGCCCTCGAACCACTCGTCAGTGACGTGGGTAGTCACCGTCGGCATGTTGTAGATGATGTCGACGAACAGCTTCCCGCGCGTGACGCGGGCGAGCCAGCGGTCGTCGACGATCTCGACGTCGAACTCGTGCTCCTTGAAGAAAGCCAGCATCTTCAGCGCGTCGCCGGCCTTGGCGAACACGTCGACGTCCTTGGTCGGCCGATCGATCCCCGTGTAGCTGGCCAATGCATAAGTGCCGGAAACGAGGAACGGGATGTCCGACTTGGCCATCAGCCTCAGCACTTCGGAATAGAAGGCTTCGGCCGCCGGCGGCGGCTGGATCAGCGATCCCTTGGGCCGATTTGTCACCTGCTGGTCCATGCGCCGCCTCAACGGGAGGCGGGGAGGGGGGTTCCGTTGGGCTGTACCCCTGCGAAGGCAGGGGCCCAGACAGGCTCCGCTAGGAGCCTTCAAAGCAGCGTAGGATAGAGATCCTCCCAGTCGGGATTCATCTCTTCGATCTCGCGCAGCCGCGCCTCCTGCAAATCCTCATGCGCCTCATACCAGACGAGGAGCTTGCACCCGTACTTGCGCGTGAAGCCCGGGACGACGCCGTTGCGATGGTCCCAGGCACGTTTCACAAGATCCGACGTGACGCCGATGTAGAGCGTGCCGTTGCGGCCGCTTGCCATGATGTAGACGTAGCCACCTTTCATGGCCGAAGCATGACCGGACTTCCGCTAAAGCTCCAGTCCGCGTCTGGGCCCTGCCTTCGCAGGGGTACAGCATCGTGCAAGTGTCCGCCCTCAAACCTGCTCCGTCATCTCCACGTATAGTTGCTCGTGATGCGCGGTCATTTCGCGCACTCGACCTTCGTAGCGTTCGGCCATCTCGACGTGCACCCGGCGCACCCGCGGGTCGCGCGAATTGAGCGCGGCTGTCCGCTCCTCGGACGCCCGCCGGCGAAAATAGCTCAAATCGGTTGTCACGGCCCCCGCCCCGACACCTGAAGCGCGCTCGCCCCGCACGAGTCGCTAACCCCGAGTTATCCACAATTTCGCGCATTTAGCGAGCGCCATGAATCACTTAGGTCAAGCCATGCGCACGCTTGTCGCGCGGTCGCCGCGTCGCTAAGTCCGCTCGCCTAAGCACCCGTAGCTCAGCTGGATAGAGCGCTGCCCTCCGAAGGCAGAGGCCACAGGTTCGAATCCTGTCGGGTGCGCCAGCAGCATCAGCCGGAGAGAAATGCCGCGAGCGCGTGCTGCAACCGCTCGCGCGCTGACCCGACGATCATTCCGACGTGGCCGGATGGGATGGCGATTCGGTCGCCGGCGGGAGCCGTGGCCGCCGGGGCGATGCGGTCGTGGTCGGCGGTGAGGTGGAGCGCGGGGACGGCGAGCTTGTCGCTCGCGATCCATTGACCCGAACCGGGCAGGTCCCTGCCGAACAGATCCTCGATCAGCTCCCTGGCGGCCGGGTAGGGCAGCGGCTCGCCTTCGTTCGCCCATTCCTCGAGCTCGACGAAGCGGCGCGCGTCGGCACTGGCGGGATCGAGGCGGCCGAACTCGGCGAACTTGCGGACGGTTCGCTCCGGGTCGAGGGACCAGAAGGCGGCCTGCAGCACTTCCATCGGCAGCGCGCCGAGCTGCTTCGCCGCGCCTTCGGAATGGCGCCACATGTCGGCGAGCGCGCGGCGTGAGCCTTCGGGGTAGGCTGCGAAGCGCCACGGCGCGGCAATCGTGGCGACCCGTTCGATCTCGATGAAGCGGGCGGCGGCGATCGCCATCGTGCCGCCGAGGCAATAGCCGATCAGCGCGACCGGCTCGCCGATGCTGCGCAGCACAGGCAGCAGCAGCTCCTCGATGTGTCCTGCAACAGACAGGTCTGCGCGTTCGTCGGCCTTGCCCCAGTCGAGCAGCAGCGCGCGGCGGCCCATCCTCGCAATTGCTGCGGTCAGCGACACCTGATCGTCGAGGTCGAGGATGCGCGGCGGATTGATGAGAGAGGGGACGAGGACGGCCGGCGGACCGCTTCCCCCATGGTCGCGCAGCGCGACGCCTCGTACCCGCGCAATCTCGGGCTTCGGCGGGGGCCGCTCGCGCCGCGGCGCCTGCTCGTAGCCGCGAAGCCCGGCAAGCGCCGCGCGCCCAAGCTCGGGGTCGCGCTCCGAGACCTCGCGCACCAACTCGAGGAACAGCGGCAGCGGGCGCGGCGCGCGTTCGTGTTGCGGTGCACTATGCTCCGGTAGTAGGGGCATCCCCAAGAGTGTGGGAGTGAGTGATGGCGAAGTCCACCGGCAAGGTGACGATCAAGAAATACGCCAACCGGCGACTCTACGACACCGAGAGCTCGACCTACATCACGCTCGACCGCCTCGCGCAGATGGTGCGCGAGGGCCGTGAGTTCGAAGTGCTCGATGCCAAGACCGGCGACGACATCACCCGGCAGGTCCTCACTCAGATCATCGTGGATGAGGAAGCACGCGGCGCAACCATGCTGCCGATCAACTTCCTAAAGCAGCTGATCGGCCTCTATGGCAATTCGATGCAGAATTTCGTTCCCTCCTATCTCGAAGCCGCGATGGACGCGTTCCAGCGCAACCAGAGTGCCGTCAAAGACGCGTTCGGCACCAACATGTTCGCCGACATGGCCAAGCGCAACATGGCGCTGTTCGGCGACGCGGCGCAGGCGTTCACCGCCAAGGCCAAAACGGAGTCGAAGCCGAGCAGCAGCGAAGTCGAGCAACTGAAGGCCGAGCTTGCCGCGCTGCAGGCCAAGGTCGACAAGCTGAGCCGCTGATCGCCATGTTGTTTCCGATTGCTGCTGCGCTTGCGCTGACCACCGATGCGACTCCGAACGTTGCCGGCTCCCCGCTCGCGTCGAATCTCGAATATGCGTCGCCGGTCGTCGGCAACTGGGCTTATGCGGCGACGAACGATGGAAGCGAGGCGACCTTCACCAACGCCAGCGGCCAGCCGCAGCTGACGATCCGCTGCACGCGCTCGAACCGCCGCATTGCGCTGCTCAAGCCAGGCGCGGCTGCGCCGGCGATGTGGGTGTGGACGAGCTCGCTCAAGAAGAGCCTGCCGGCGAGCTACGATGCGACTGCGGCACGCGTCATCGCCGAGCTGGCGCCGTTCGATCCGCTGCTCGACGCGATGGCGTTCAGCCGTGGCAGGATCGGGTTCAGCACCTCGGGCCTTGCCGCGCTGGTGGTTCCGCCGTGGGCGGACGTCGCCCGGGTGATCGAGGATTGCCGCGTCTGAATCGCGGCGCGAAGCGAAGAAGTCTGACGATTATTCGCGCGAATACAAGTCTTGTGTTCGCGAGCGCAAAAACACATCTTGTTCGTGGCTTCAACGCAGCGAAAGGAGGTGATCCGATGTCTCATGGTTCAGCAGGGAGGTCGGAAAGGGGTGTTCGCACGCTCTGATCGCTGACGAACGGCCACATCTCCGGCCGCTGACCATGTCGAAGGGCATCGCTGCGATACGCGGCGGTGCCCTTTACATTTTTTGGTGCCCCTCGACGCCGACTTCCGACTTCATTAGGGAACCGGAACGGCCTTGAAGTGTCTTTTCCGCGACGCAGGGAGAGAAGAGATGGCGAAATCCGCACGTAAGAGTTCTTCCCGTTCCAGTTCCAACAAATCGCGTTCGGGCTCATCCTCGTCGCGATCGGGCTCGAGCGACAGCACGGTCGACAAGCTGGCCAAGGCGGCGATGAGCAAGGAAATGCTCGCTGCCGGCCTTACCGCCGCAGCCGCAGCAATCGCCGCGAGCCCCGCAGCGCGGCGCAAGATTCGCGACGCCGGGCTCGACGCGGCCGACAGCGCTTCGCAGGCGGCAAGCAACATGACCGCGAGCGTCACCAAGCTGGGCGCGCTCATCGCCGAAGCGGTCGCCGACGCCGCGCAGCGCGTGATGTCCGGAAAATGGGCGGACGAGGATTCGAGCGCCCGGCCCCAGGCCGCGGCGAGTAGCGGCGCGGCACGGCGCAAACCGGCCCGCAAGGCCAGTGGAACGCGAAAGAGCACGTCGACGCGCAAGCCGGCGGCGCGAAAGACCGCGGCCAAGCCGAGGGCGGCGGCGTCA
>DASSOE010000118.1:0-8748 GCA_035700945.1 Sphingomicrobium sp.
CGATCGAGGCAAAGCCGCCGGGCAAACCAGGCAGCTCGTCGCCGGGTCTCCAACGGCTGATAATAGAGGCCAGGAACCTGCAGGCTCTCGCTGATCAGCGGCGGGACCTCGGGCTCGCGGAGCTTGCGGCAGCGTCCAGACTATCGCCGTGGCGCTTCGCGCGCGTGCTGCGCCTGAACTATCTTGCGCCGGATATCATCTCGTCGATCCTCGACGGCACCCAGCCGCCGGGGCTTACCCGCCAGAAGCTGGTCAAGGCCCACCTGCCGATGGACTGGGCGCTCCAGCGAAGACTGCTTGGATTTTCGCCGCGACAGCCGCTGGAGGGCGGCGAGTAGGTTCCTGCCGGTCGGAGAATAGTTGTTACCTGACTGCGTCCACCGCCACATTTCGACCCCTGCGGGGGGGGCCGTAGCGACGGGCGTGGGACTCACCTCAGATCGCCTGGGTTTTGCTCAACCCTCATCGGCATGGCTGGCGCATGCCCGCGAGATCGCGGCCTCCAGCTTGTGCGGCGTGAAGGGCTTGAGCATCACTTCGATGCCTTCTGGCCGGTCCTTGATCGCTTCGGCATCGGCATAGCCGGTGATGATGAGGGCGGGGACGTCGTGGCACAGCTCCCGCGCCTGCCGCAGGAAATCGGTGCCGGAAAGATGCGGCATCGCATAGTCGCTGATCATCAGGTCGTAATCGCAGTCGCCGCTCCTCAGCGCCTCGATCGCCTCGGCGCCGCTCGCCGCCTCGACGACGCTGTGCCCGAGGTCCTCGAGAACCGCCGCCGTCGTGCATCGGACCTCGGCATGGTCGTCCACCAGCAGCACGCGCAACTTGCGGGACAGCGGCCGCGGAACCTCCGTCCCGGGTGCTGCCTTTGCAGGCCGCGGCCGGTCCGGAGCCCGCGGAAGCCACAGCTCCGCGTTGGTCCCATGCCCGAGCTCGCTCGCCAGCCGGAAAGCGCCGCCCGACTGCTTGGCAAAGCCATAGACCATGCTGAGCCCGAGCCCGCTGCCCTTCCCGACAGCCTTGGTCGTGAAGAACGGCTCCATCACCTTGTCCATGTCTTCGGGGGAGATTCCCGTCCCCTCGTCGCTTACCGACAGGCAAACGTAGTCGCCGGGGGCGAGGCCATGCGGCTCCTCGTCCGACACCTGCCGGTTGTCGGCCGCGATCGTCAGTGTGCCTCCGCCGGGCATGGCGTCGCGCGCATTGATGATCAGGTTGAGAAGCGCGAGCTCGAGCTGGGCCTGATCGGCAAAGGCGCTCCACACGTCCTTTGCGACGCGCCACTCGATCGTCACCAGCCCGCCGAGCGTGTGGATCAGGAGGTCGGAAACCGCATCGCGCAGCGACGCGATCCCGACGGCATGCGGCTCGAGCTTCTGGCGCCGGGCGAAGGCGAGCAGCCGCCGGACCAGCTCGCTGCCCTGCTCCGCGGCGCGCTTGGTCATCGTCAGGATTCGGTGTTGCTCGTCGCCGAGCTCGGAGCGCTTTTCGATCAACGCGAGGCCGCCGATCACGGCGGCGAGCAGATTGTTGAAGTCATGCGCGATCCCGCCCGTCAGCTTTCCGATCGCATCCATCTTCTGGGCCTGGATCAATTGGCTCTCGAGCGATCGTTGCTCGCTGATGTCGGTCAGCGTCCCGGCGAATTCCACCGGGCGCCGGTCTCCGTCCCTGAGCAGCACGGCCTGATCGAGGAAATGCTTGTAGCTGCCGTCGGCGCATTGCCAGCGATACTCGATTGACGAGCGCCCGCTCTTCCGCCGCGCCTCGATCGCGGCAAGCACGCGGTTGCGGTCGTCGGGGTGAAGGCGGTCGGCCCAGATCGTCGGACTCTGGGCGATCTCGTCGTAGCGGAAACCGGTGATCGCCTCGAGGTCGCCGCTCACGTAATTGGGCAGGCGCGGGTGCGCGTCATACGGCTCGAGATAGAGCACCATCGGCAGCGACTGGATGATCGCCGCCTGCCGCTGCTCGGCTCGGCGCAGCTCCTGTTCGGCACGCAGCCGCTCGGCATTGGCGCGCAGGTTCGCGTCGAGCAGCGCCTGCTCCTGCCGTGCCTTGCGCTCGATCTCCCGGGACTTTTCGAACAGGTCGACGAACACCGCGACTTTGGACCGCAAGATGACCGGGTCGACCGGCTTGAACACATAATCGACCGCGCCCATCGAATAGCCGCGCAGCTGGTGCTCCGCCTCCTTGTTGACGGCGGACAGGAAGACGATCGGGATTCCCTTGGTCTGCTCGCGGCCGCGAATGATCTGGGCGGTTTCGTAGCCGTCCATGCCGGGCATGTAGACGTCGAGCAGGATGACTGCGAATTCGCCCTTGAGCAGGTGACGAAGCGCCTCTTCGCCCGAGCGCGCCGACACCACTTCGCCGAGGTCTTCGAGCACCGTCGCGACGGCGAGGAGGTTGCGCTCGTCGTCGTCGACGAGGAGCACGCGCGCGCGGCCGGCCTCGGGCGGATCGGACTCCTCCTGCTCCGGCACGAGGGCCGCCGGGAATTCTCCTGCGGGGCCGTTCATCGCCTACTCCGCCGCCTCCCGCGGGACCGCCGGCGACTCCGCCGCCGCCGCTTCGCGCGACCGTGCCACCCACACGCGCAGCAGGGCGAGCAGCAGCTCGATGTCGACCGGCTTGGCAATATAGTCGGACGCGCCCGCATCGAGGCACTTCTGCCGGTCGCCCTTCATCGCCTTGGCGGTCACCGCGATCAGCGGCACGTCGGCAAGTCCGGCCCGTTCGCGGACCTGATGCATGGTCTCATAGCCGTCCATGTCTGGCATCATGATGTCGATCAGCGCGACATCAATGTCCGGCGTTTGCTCGAGGATCAGGATCCCGTCTTTCCCCCTCTCCGCGTGGAGAACCTCCACGTCATGACTCTCAAGAACGCTGGTCAGCGAGAAAATGTTGCGAATGTCGTCATCGACGATCAGCACCTTCGCGCCGGCAAGCTCGGGGACGCGGCGCAATTCGGGAGGCGGCCCTTCAGCGGTCTTGGCCTTGCGGCGCCGCGGTTTCTGCTTGCGCGCTTCCTCGCGCAGCGCCGAGAAGACGCGGACGAGAGCGGCGCGATCGGCCGGCTTCTCGGTCACTCCGAACGCGCCCAGGCCGATCGCCGACCGGCTGTGGTCGACGCCCGAAATCACGTGGATCGGGACCTGTTTGGTATCCGCGTCGTGCTTCAAGAGGTCGAGAAGCACGAAGCCGTCGATGTCCGCCAGGCCGAGGTCGAGCGTGATCGCCCAAGGCTGAAGCTTGCGCGCCATCGCCAGGGTTCCCGCCCCGGCGGTCGACACCACGCCCTTTAATCCCGCTTCGTGCGCGGCATCGAGGAGAATCGTGGCGAACGTCGGATCGTCCTCGACGATCAGCACGAACGGGCCCTTGCCGAGATCGTCGCGGTCGTCGTTGACCTCGAACCCGGTCGGCAGGGCCGTCGGCACGATCGCGCCGCTATTCTCGTAACGGACCGGCGTGCCTTTGAGCGTCGAGCCGACCGCCGGCACCGCCTCGAGGGGCACGTAAAGCGTGAAAGTCGATCCCTCGCCGGGCTTCGAGCGGACCTGCAGCTCGCCGCCGAGCAGGCGCGCGATCTCGCGGCTGATGGAAAGGCCGAGGCCGGTGCCGCCATATTTGCGGCTGGTCGTGCCGTCGGCCTGGAGGAACGGCTCGAAGATCAGCCTTTGCTTGTCCTCGGGAATGCCGATGCCGGTGTCGGTGACCGCGATCTCGATCGCGCGATCGCCCTCGTGAAGCACCGGGTGGCTCCGGCTCCAGCCTTTCTCCGTGCACTTGACGGCCAGAGTCACGCTGCCCTTCGACGTGAACTTGAAGCCGTTGGACAGCAGGTTGAGGACGATCTGCTGGAGCCTCTTCTCGTCGGTGCGGATCGTCTCGGGAAGCTTGGGATCGAACTTCACCTTGAACTCGAGCCCCTTGTCCGACGCGAGCTGGCGGAACGTCCGTTCCATGTGGTGCCGGAGGTTCTGCATCGGCATCTCGCCGACCTCGATCGTCACCGTTCCGGATTCGACCTTCGACAGATCGAGGATGTCGTTGATGAGGCTCAGCAGATCCGCCCCTGCCGAGTGGATGGTGCGAGCGAATTCGACCTGCTTGCCGGTGAGGTTCGCCTGGGCGTTGTCGGCGAGGAGCTTCGAAAGGATCAGGAGCGAGTTGAGCGGAGTCCTTAGCTCATGGCTCATGTTGGCGAGGAACTCGGACTTGTACTTGGAGGTGAGCGCGAGCTGCTCGGCTTTCTCCTCGAGCGCGCGGCGCGCCATCTCGATCTCGAGATTCTTGGCTTCGACCTGCTTCTTCTCGTTCTCGAGCAGCTGCGCTTTCTCCTGGAGTTCCTCGTTTGTCGCGTGCAGCTCCTGCTGCTTGCGGGTGAGCTCGGTCTGGCGCGCCTGCAGCTCCTGCGTGAGCAGCTGCGACTGCTTGAGCAGCCCCTCGGTGCGCATCGTCGCCGCGATCGTGTTGAGCACGATTCCGACGGACTCCATCAGCTGGTCGAGGAAGCTCTGGTGGGTCTCGTTGAACTCGTTGAACGAGGCGAGCTCGATGACAGCCTTGACCTCGTCCTCGAACAAAGCGGGGAGGATGTTGACGGTCGACGGCCTGGCCTGGCCAAGGCCTGAGCCGATGCGGATGAAGTCCGGCGGCACGTCCTTGAGCAGGATCGGCCGGCGATCTGCGGCGGCCTGACCGACCAGGCCCTCGCGCAGGTGAAACTCCTGCTTGAGCTCCTCGGCGCGCTCGGCGCCGTAGCTCGCGACGAGCTCGAGCTTGGTCTCGTCCTCCTCGCGCTTGGTGACGTAGAAAACGCCATATTGGGCGTTCACCAGCGGCGCGAGCTCGCTCATGATGAGGTTGGACACGGTCGCGAGATCGCGCTCGCCCTGGAGCATGCGGCTGAAGCGGGCGAGGTTGGTCTTGAGCCAGTCCTGCTCGGCATTCTTGAGCGTCTGGTCCTTGAGGTTGCCGATCATCTCGTTGATCGTGTCCTTGAGCGCGGCCATTTCGCCGGCGGCTTCGACCGCGATCGAGCGGGTGAGGTCTCCCTTGGTCACCGCGGTCGCGACCTCGGCGATCGAGCGCACCTGGTTGGTCAGGTTGGCGGCGAGCTGGTTAACGTTGTCGGTCAGGTCGCGCCACAGGCCGGCCGCGCCCGGCACCCGCGCCTGGCCGCCGAGCTTGCCCTCGATTCCGACCTCGCGGGCCATGTTGGTGACCTGGTCGCCGAAGGTCGAAAGCGTATCGATCATGAAGTTGATGGTGTCGGCGAGCGCAGCGATTTCGCCCTTCGCGTCCACCGTCAGCTTGCGCTTCAAATTGCCTTGCGCCACCGCGGTCACCACTTCGGCGATGCCGCGGACCTGATTGGTCAGGTTGTTGCCCATCAGGTTGACGTTGTCGGTCAGGTCTTTCCACGTGCCGCCGACGCCCGGCACCTGCGCCTGGCCGCCGAGCTTGCCTTCGGTGCCGACCTCGCGCGCCACGCGGGTGACCTCGGATGCGAAGGCATTGAGCTGATCGACCATGGTGTTGATGGTGTTCTTGAGCGCCAGGATTTCGCCCTTCACGTCGACCGTGATCTTCTTCGACAGGTCGCCCCTGGCGACGGCGGTGGTGACGTCGGCGATGTTGCGCACCTGGCCGGTCAGGTTTTCGGCCATCAGGTTGACGTTGTCGGTCAGGTCTTTCCACGTCCCAGCCACGCCGCGCACCTGCGCCTGGCCGCCAAGCTTGCCCTCGGTACCCACTTCGCGCGCCACGCGGGTCACTTCCGAGGCGAAGGAATTGAGCTGATCGACCATCGTGTTGATGGTGTTCTTGAGCTCGAGAATCTCGCCCTTCACGTCGACGGTGATCTTCTTCGACAGGTCGCCGAGCGCGACGGCGGTCGTCACTTCGGCGATGTTGCGGACTTGGCCGGTGAGGTTCGCGGCCATGGCGTTGACGTTGTCGGTGAGATCCTTCCACGTGCCGCCGACGCCGGGCACCCCCGCCTGTCCGCCGAGCTTGCCTTCGGTGCCGACTTCGCGCGCGACGCGGGTCACCTCGGAAGCGAAGGCGTTGAGCTGATCCACCATCGTGTTGATGGTGTCCTTGAGCTCGAGGATCTCGCCCTTGACGTCGACGGTGATCTTCTTGGACAGGTCGCCCCTCGCGACCGCGGTGGTCACTTCGGCGATGTTGCGGACCTGTCCCGTGAGGTTCGCGGCCATCAGGTTGACGTTGTCGGTCAGGTCGGCCCAGGTTCCGGCGACTCCCGGCACCTGCGCCTGGCCGCCGAGCTTGCCTTCGGTTCCGACCTCGCGGGCGACGCGGGTGACCTCGGAAGCGAAGCCGTTGAGCTGATCGACCATCGTGTTGATGGTGTCTTTCAGTTCGAGGATCTCGCCCTTCACGTCGACGGTGATCTTCTTGGAGAGATCGCCCTTGGCGACCGCCGTGGTCACTTCGGCGATGTTGCGCACCTGCCCGGTCAGATTGCCGGCCATCAGGTTGACGCTGTCGGTGAGGTCGGCCCAGGTCCCGGCGACGCCCTCGACCTGCGCCTGGCCGCCGAGTTTGCCCTCGGTGCCGACCTCACGGGCGACGCGAGTCACTTCGGACGCGAAGCCGTTGAGCTGGTCGACCATCGTGTTGATGGTGTCCTTGAGTTCGAGGATTTCGCCTTTCACGTCGACCGTGATCTTCTTCGACAAATCGCCCTTGGCGACCGCCGTCGTCACCTCGGCGATGTTGCGGACCTGCCCCGTGAGATTCGCCGCCATGAGGTTCACGTTGTCGGTCAGGTCGGCCCAGGTGCCGGCGACGCCCTCGACCTGCGCCTGTCCGCCGAGCTTGCCTTCGGAGCCCACTTCGCGCGCGACGCGGGTCACTTCCGAAGCGAACGAGTTGAGCTGGTCCACCATGGTATTGATGGTGTTCTTGAGCTCGAGGATTTCGCCCTTCACGTCGACCGTGATTTTCTTCGACAGGTCGCCCTTGGCCACCGCCGTCGTCACTTCGGCGATGTTGCGGACCTGGCCAGTCAAATTCTCCGCCATCGAATTGACGTTGTCGGTCAAATCCTTCCACGTGCCGGCCACGCCCTCGACCTTCGCCTGGCCGCCGAGCTTGCCTTCCGTGCCGACCTCGCGCGCCACGCGCGTCACCTCGTTGGCGAAGCCGTTGAGCTGGTCGACCATGGTGTTGATGGTGTTCTTGAGCTCGAGGATTTCGCCCTTCACCTCGACCGTGATCTTCTTGGACAGGTCGCCGCGGGCGACGGCGGTCGTCACTTCGGCGATGTTGCGCACCTGGCCGGTGAGGTTGGTGGCCATCGCGTTGACGTTGTCGGTGAGGTCCTTCCACGTGCCGGCGACCCCTTTCACGCGCGCCTGGCCGCCGAGCTTGCCCTCGGTGCCGACCTCGCGCGCGACGCGCGTCACTTCGGATGCGAACGAGCCCAGCTGCTCGACCATGGTGTTGACCACCTTGCCGATGCGCAGGAACTCGCCGCGGAGCGGGCGGCCGTCGATTTCGACCGACATGGATTGGGAAAGGTCGCCCTTGGCGACCGCGCCGATCACGCGCGCCACTTCGGTGGTCGGCTGGACCATGTCCTCGATGAGCTCGTTGACCGAGCGAATGGCCGTTTCCCAGCCGCCGCGGGCATTCTTCACCCGACCACGCTGGGTGATCTTGCCTTCCTTGCCAACGACCCTCGAGAGGCGCTCGAATTCCTGCGCCATTTCCTCGTTAAGGGATACCACCTCGTTGAAGAGGCTTGCGATCTCGGCGTCGACGCCGTCCGCATCTTCGGGCAAGCGAACGCTGAAATCGCCGCGGCGGAGCGCCCGAAGGGCACTGACGAGCTGGCGGCGATCGATGAAGTCGCGCTGGGCCTGGATGTTCACGCTTACGTCTCCGCTCGGCTCTCTCCCCCCGCCCTGGCTGCACGATGGCGGCCCCCCGGCCGCCGATGGAATTCACATTAATGGATTGTTTCGGTTTCCGCTTCCTAAAAGTTAGGGATGGATTGCAACTGAACGAAGGTTGCCAGCCGCCAAGTCGAGCCGCTAGGGGAATGGCATGCGTGCAATTCCGGTGGCCGCGGGCTCGTGACGGGCCCGGACCACGATCTTTTGCGGTTCGTCGCATCGAGCTTCCGATCGGTCTGGGCGCTCGAAGTGCTGCTGGTGCTCAAGAGCGAGGCGCGGGTGTGGTCGCACGAGGAACTCGTCGCGACGCTGCGCGCGAGCGATCTCGTCGTCAGCAAGGCCTTGGACTCGCTGCTTGCGGCCGGCCTCGCGTCCGTGGATGCGCAGGGCGCGCGCTACATGCCGGTGAGCGAGGAAGTGGCGCGCAACGTCGAGCGGACCGAAAGCCTCTATGCCGCCAAGCCCGACGCCGTCCGCCGCAGGATCGTCAGCAGCTCCGCCGCGGATCTTGCCGCCTTCGCAGATGCGTTCCGGTTGCGTAAGGAATGATCATGGCGGAGATCTTCCCCGGCGCGGTGTACGTTCTGTGCTTCCTGACCAGCGCCGCCTGCGCCTGGCTGCTCGGCCGCAGCTATCGCACGGCCGGGGCCCCGCTGCTGCTGTGGAGCAGCATCTGCTTCGTCTTCCTCGCGCTCAACAATCTGGTGCTCGTGCTCGACCTCCTGCTGCTGCCCAGCCTCGACCTCAAGCTGCCGCGGCTGCTGCTTGCGCTCGCCGCCGTTTGCTCCCTGCTGTTCGGTTTCAT
>DASSOE010000119.1:0-2985 GCA_035700945.1 Sphingomicrobium sp.
TCGCGGTAGATGAAGAGCACGATGTCGGCGTCCTGCTCGATCGAGCCCGATTCGCGAAGGTCCGACAGCTGGGGCCTCTTGTCCTCGCGCTGCTCGACCGCGCGGCTGAGCTGCGACAGGCCGATCACCGGCACGCTCAGCTCCTTGGCGAGCTGCTTGAGGCCGCGGCTGATCTCGGAAATCTCCTGGACGCGATTGTCGTTGCTATTCTTGCCGCTGCCCTGGAGCAGCTGGAGATAGTCGACGACGATGATGCCGATCCCCTTCTGGCGCTTGAGCCGCCGGGCGCGGGTGCGAAGCGCGGCGATCGTCAGGCCGGGCGTGTCGTCGATGTAAAGCGGCAGGCTCTGCAGCTCGGCGGCGGCGCGCGCGAGTGAACGAAACTCCTGCTGGCTGATCTTGCCCATGCGCAGGTTCTCGGAGCTGATCCCCGATTGCTCTGCGAGGATGCGAGTCGCGAGCTGGTCGGCGGACATTTCGAGGCTGAACAAGGCGACCGGCGCGCCGGCCGATTTCTCCGGCTCGATCCCGTCCTCCACGTCGCGCATGAAGCGCTGCGCGGCGGCGAAGCCGATGTTCGTTCCGAGCGCGCTCTTGCCCATGCCGGGACGTCCCGCGACGATCATCAGGTCGGACTTGTGGAGGCCGCCGATCTTCGCGTTGAGGCTCTCGAGCCCGGTCGTGAAGCCCGACAGATGGCCGCCGCTGTTGAGCGCGCGCTCGGCCATTTCGAGCGCTTCCTTGGTGGCGTCGGAAAAGGACTTCGCCCGACCCTCGGCTCCCCCCTCCTCGGCGACCTTGTACAACTCGGTCTCGGCGCGCTCGATTTGAGCGAGGGGGGCAACGTCCTCACTCGTGTCGAGCGCGCCTTCGACCAGGCCGCGGCCTACGCCGATCAGCGCACGGAGCAACGCGAGATCATAGATCTGCCCTGCGAAGTCCCGCGCCCCGATCACGGCCGCGCCCGATCCCGTCAATTGCGCCAAATATGCGACGCCGCCAACCTCTTTTATATTTTCGTCAGATTCAAACAGTGGACGCAAAGTTACCGGATTGGCGATCCGGTTGGCGTCGGTCATCCTGAGGATGGCCTCGTAGATGCGCCCGTGCAGCGGCTCGAAAAAGTGGTCGGCCTTGAGCTTGAGCTGGATGTCTTCGACGAGGCGATTATCGATCATCAGCGCGCCCAAAAGCGCTGCCTCGGCCTCGACGTTCTGCGGAAGGGAGGGAGTTGCAGCTTCTGACGCAGACTCGGCGATGCGGATCACTTCGGCCATGACCAATCCCTAGGCGTGTTGCGGCCCCACACCCAACCGGAACATATGTAGCACAGCTGTGGATAGGTTGTGACGCCCTCATCGTCATTCCCGCGAAAGCGGGAATCCCACTGCCTTATACTGTCCACAGGAAAAAGAAGCGGGACCCCCGCTTTCGCTGGGGTGACGATTGATGGTCGAAACGGGGCCGTTTAGCCCTTGCTGATGGCCATTTTGTCCGATCGCTGGATTCGCGAGGCTGCGCAGAAGCACGGGATGATCGAGCCGTTCGTCGAGGCGCAACGGCGCGAGGGCTGCATCAGCTACGGCCTCTCGTCCTACGGCTACGATGCGCGCGTCTCTCGGCACTTCAAGATTTTCACGAATGTCGACTCGGCGACGGTCGACCCCAAGGACTTCGCCCAGAACAGCTTCGTCGACCGCGAGACCGACGTCTGCATCATCCCGCCCAACAGCTTCGCGCTCGCGCACACGGTCGAATATTTCCGGGTCCCGCGCGACGTGATGGTGATCTGCCTCGGCAAGTCGACCTATGCGCGATGCGGGATCATCGTGAACGTCACGCCGCTCGAGCCCGGCTGGGAAGGCCATGTGACGCTGGAATTCTCGAACACGACCCCGCTGCCCGCCAAGGTCTACGCCAACGAAGGCGCGTGCCAGTTCCTGTTCCTCCAGGGCAACGAGCCGTGCGAGGTCAGCTACGCCGACCGCGCCGGCAAATATATGGGCCAGCGCGGAGTGACGCTGCCGAAGCTTTAGCGGCGTCTCGTCATTGCGAGGAGCGAAGCGACGCGGCAATCCAGCCCCGCGAGTCTGGATTGCTTCGCTGCGCTCGCAATGACGGGAATTGAATGACCGCAGAAGACGCCCGGCAGCTCGACGCATCGGACCTGCTCGCCTTTGCGCGCGAGCGGTTTCGCCTGCCCGATGGCGTCATTTACCTTGACGGCAATTCGCTCGGCGCGTTGCCCAGGGCGGCGCCGGGCGCGCTGATGAAGACGGCGGAGCGGCAGTGGGGCGAGGACCTGATCGCGAGCTGGAACAGGCACGGCTGGATCGACTGGCCGACGAAGATCGCCGCGAAGCTGGCTCCCATCGTGGGAGCGAACCCGAACGAGCTGCTGATCGCCGATTCCACCAGCGTGTGCCTGTTCAAGCTGCTCGCCGCCGCGGTGCGCGCGCGGCCGGGCCGCCGGACGATCGTCACGCAGCAGGCGAATTTCCCGACCGACCTCTATGTCGCGCAAGGCCTCTGCGACCTGCTCGGGTTGCAGCTCCAGGCGGTAGCAGCGAACGAGGTGGCCGAGTCCGTCGATGAGGACACCGCCGCCGTCACCCTCACCCATGTCGATTACCGAAGTGCCGCCGTTCACGACATGCCCGCCATCAATGACGCCGCGCATGCAGCCGGTGCACTCACCGTATGGGACCTGTCGCACAGCGCGGGGGCGGTCGAGATCGACCTCGACGACAGCGGCTGCGATCTCGCCGTCGGGTGCGGCTATAAATATCTCAACGGCGGCCCGGGGGCACCGGCGTTCATCTATGTTGCGGAGCGGCTCCAGGGCGAACTCGACAACCCGCTACAGGGCTGGATGGGACATGCGGAGCCGTTCGCATTCGTGGACGATTACCGCCCGGGCGAAGGGATGGTCCGCTTCCTGACCGGCACGCCGTCGATCCTCGGGATGGCGGCACTCGACGCCGG
>DASSOE010000120.1:0-5291 GCA_035700945.1 Sphingomicrobium sp.
GGCGGACGCGATCGGCTATCCGGTGCTGATCAAGGCGGTCGCGGGCGGCGGCGGCAAGGGGATGCGGCGGGTCGACGCTCCGGAGCAGTTCGACGACGCGCTGGAGAGCGCGAAGCGCGAGGCGGCGTCGAGCTTCGGCGATGACCGGGTACTGATTGAAAAGTACATCACGTCGCCCCGGCACATCGAGGTGCAGGTGTTCGGCGACAGCCACGGCAACGTCGTCCATTTGTTCGAACGCGACTGCTCGCTCCAGCGCCGCCACCAGAAGGTGATCGAGGAAGCCCCCGCGCCGGGGATGGACGCCGAGACTCGCGAGGCGGTGTGCGGCGCTGCCGTGCGCGCCGCACAGGCGGTGAATTACGAGGGCGCGGGAACGATCGAGTTCATCGCCGACGCGTCCGAGGGCCTTCGCGCCGATCGGATCTGGTTCATGGAAATGAACACGCGGCTGCAGGTCGAGCATCCGGTGACCGAGGAGATCACCGGCCAGGACCTGGTCGAATGGCAACTCCGCGTCGCCTCGGGCGAGCCGCTTCCGAAGAGGCAGGACGAGCTGGCGATCACCGGCCACGCGATCGAAGCGCGGCTCTATGCGGAGGACCCGGCGAAGGGCTTCCTGCCGAGCGTCGGCAAGCTCGATCATTTCGACCTTGGTGACGACGGCCGCATCGAGACCGGCGTCGAGGAAGGCGACGCGATCTCGCCCTTCTATGACCCGATGATCGCCAAGCTGATCGGGCGCGGCGACGACCGCGACGAGGCGATCGGTGAGCTCGCGGGCATGCTCGAGGGCGTCGAGGTGTGGCCGGTCAGGACCAACGCGGCGTTCCTGTTCAACGCCTTGACCCAGCCGGACTTCGAGGCGGCCGCAATCGACACCGGCTTCATCGAGCGCCACCTCGACGCGCTGGTGTCGGACGCCAGTGCCGACGAGACCGTGCGGCGCTCAGCGGCGGCGATAGCGATCCTCGCCGCCGAGGACGAGGCGGACTTGCCGGCGCTTGCCGGTTTTCGCCTCAACGCGTCGCCGCGGCTCGCGGTCGCGCTCGACGACGACACGGTCGAGCTGCCCGATGATGCCGAACTCGCCGAGGTGTCAGGCTTTACCGACGGCGAACGCGTGGTCGCGTTCAGCGACGGCCAGGCGTACACTTTCACGCTCGGCTCGCGGGGCACGGGTGCGTCGCATGGAATCCACGATGGCGAGATCGAGGCGCCGATGCCGGGGAAGGTTACGGCGGTCGAGGTGTCGCGCGGTGAAAAGGTTAGCAAGGGACAACGGTTGCTGACGCTCGAAGCGATGAAGATGGAGCATGCGCTGACCGCGCCGTTCGACGGCACGGTCGCGGAGCTCAACGCGACGTCCGGCGCACAGGTGACCGAGGGGCAGATGCTGGTGAAGGTCGAGCCGACGGAACAATAATCGTCATGCCGGGCTTGATCTGGCACCCGCCTTTCTTTCGCGCTGTGGATGGGAGGGCAGGTCCCGGATCAAGTCCGGGATGACGAAGGAGGGAAGTACATGCGGAAACTATTTCTCATTGCGGCCACGGCGGCACTCGCCGCCTGCACCACGGTGGAGCCGGCCGGCGGCGCGCCGATGGCGCTGGTCAATTCGGCCGGCCAGTCGGTCGGCACCGTCCGCGCCTGGCAGACCGCCGGCGGGGTCAGCTTCCGCATCAGCGCGTCCGGGCTGCCGCACGGCATCCACGGGCTGCATGTCCACGCCGTCGGCCGTTGCGACCCGCCGGACTTTGCCAGCGCCGGCGCCCACTGGAATCCCACCGACAAGAAGCACGGGATGAACAATCCCGCGGGTCCGCACGCCGGCGACCTGCCCAACGTCGAGGTCGCCGCGAACGGCGTGCTCAACGCGACGGTGACGCTGCCCAACGCGACCATGGCGGCCCTGCTCGACGCCGACGGCTCCGCGCTGGTGCTTCACGCCACCGCCGACGACTATGTGACCGACCCGAGCGGCAACAGCGGCGCGCGGATCGCCTGTGCCGTGATCCAGGGTGGCGCGGAGATCCGCTGAACCGGCTCCAAAACGGAGCAATATTTAAAGCGGCGCTCACGGGCACAGGGTTAGCGCCTCCGCATGAGCTTGCCCCTGAACCAGTCCGCTTCACGCCGCAGTGAACGCGTCGCGCTCGACGCGCGGGTTTCGCTCCGCCGGCCCGGGCAGCTCGGCTATGCGGTGCGGATCTTCGACGTGTCATGCCATGGCTGCCGGGTCGAGTTCGTCGAGCGGCCGGCGATCGACGAGCAGCTGTGGGTTCGCTTCGACGGGCTGCAGCCGATCGAGGCGGAAGTGTGCTGGATCGACGGCTTCACCGCCGGCGTGAACTTCGTCAGCCCGATCCACCAGGCCGTATTCGATACGCTCCTCCAGCGCCTGCGCTAGGCGGCGGTACGATCATTGAGCATGGCCGAATTCACGATTCCGACAAGCTCGCGGTAGCGCTGCTCGAGTTCGAGATGTACGCGCCGGGCTGTGCGGTCCGACGCGCTTTCGGCCGCCGAGCGCTCCTGCGCCGCGCGCCGCATGAAATAGCTCCGTTCACTCTCAATCACAGGCCAAACTCCCAAAGAGTGGCGCGTCGCGTCATACGCCAGTTTTCGCCGCGGCGTACTCACCTGGATCAATCGCACAATCGCGCCAGGCTCAACGCCGCGGCGGAGAAGCTGGGCGAAGGGCGCTAGTAACCGCGGCGGTCGCGGCCGACCCGGACGTTGCGAACATAGCCGCGATAATCGACGTCGCAGCGGAAGCTGAGATCGCGGTCGCCGCCCCAGCCGCGGTCGTCATCGCGGTAACGGTCACGGTCGTCGTAATCGCGCCCGCCGCGCCGGTCGAAACCGAGCGTGCCGCGAACGCGCACCTTGTCCGAACGGCGCTCGACGTCTGTGATGGCGGTCACCCGCAGGTAATTGTTGTAGCCGGGGAAGGGCAGCGGGAATGCCCCCGAGCGGTCGCTGCGCGCGCGCTGCACGGCGGCGTTCGCGCAACTGCGGATCGCCTGGCGGTCGCTGACGTCGTAGCGGTTGCCGATCAGCGAATCGACGATCGCCCCGACCACCGCCTGGCCGGGATCGTACGGCTGATTCGGATAGGGAGCGCCTGGCACGGGCAGGGGAAGCGGGAGCGGCTGCTGATAGTCGTATTGGGCGGCCGCAGGTGCGGCGGCCGTGACCGCCAGGGCGGCCGCGGCGATCGATGACGCGAAGCGTGTCATTGGAACCCCCTTCGAGAGGAGCGCGGCTTGTATCACGCTCGTAACGAACAAGACAGCCGCCGCCGCCGCCGGAGGAGAGGGTCGACGCGCCACGGGCGCAGTCGTTAACTCGTTGTTTGTCTCTGCGATGTGAATGTGGAGCGGCAGCACGGCTGCACGCTCGGCTCGGGGGCGAGTGAGTTCAACGGGGAGTTTCTTCACATGACATTTTCGATTTTGATGGCTGCCGCAGCTGCGGCGGCACAGACTGTTGCACCGACGGCAACGCCGGTCGATTCCGCGCAGGCGCTCGCGCACGGCATCGCGCAGGCCCAGCAGGCCCTCGCTTCGACCGCTGCCAAGCCGCAGGGCAAAATCTTGTGGCACGAAATCGAGGAGGGGATGAGCGTCGCGAGGCTGCACGCGCTTTACCCGGAAGGGGAGGACGTCGACTGGCACAATGACCGGACGGTGCTGACGGACGTGCAGATCATCGACGGGTGCCAGGCAAAGGTGAACGTGATGCACCCGGCCGGCGCCGTGACGGAAATCGTGATGCGGGGTGAGGGATCAATCGCCGGCCGCTGCTCGCTCAAGCTGATCACCGCGCTGTCGGGCAAGTACGGGGAGCCGATGGACAAGGACAAGATCCGTGGTTCGTTGTTCGCGCGGCAAGGCAAGAACTACATCTGGGCGCACGACGGTGTCACATTGCAGTTCAAGCGTTACACGAATGGCCCGCTCGGCGGCGGCGGCCTCCTCGCGGCGAGCTGGGAGCTGCGCTACTCGGCGGCCAGCGCGAACGTCGATCTCTAAATCAGGCGGAGGCAGCGCGATCAATCGTGCTGCCGTCCGCCATTGCCGCTTTCGCAGGTGGGCGGTCTCTGCGGCAGCGGGTGCGCGGGCGCGTCGGCGACGGAACCGAACGCGGCGTCGAGGAACGCTCCTTTGGCGGCCCTCAGCACCTCGTGGACTCCTTCGAACGGGACGAAGGCGACGTCCGCGCCCTCGCGCTCAAGCAGGGGGATGATCTCGCCGCTGGTGACCTCGAAGCGGAGCGTCGGGTCTTTGCGGCCGTGGCTGACGAAGATGCGGCGGCCGCGGGCGGGGCTGGCGGTCTCGATGGCGATTCCGGGGGACCAGGCGATCACCGCGGCGAAGGGGCGCCGCCGCGACAGGCCCATCGCCAGCGCGAAGGTGGCGCCGTCGGAGAAGCCGGCGAGGACGGTTCGGGCGCGGTCGAACGGCACCTGTTTCTCGAGCGCCTCGATCGCCGCCTCGACGCGGTCGGAATCGCGGCTCCGGCTGAAGCGGTGGCCGAGCTTCTCGTCGAGCGCGCTCTGCGGATTGGCGGCGCGCATCGCCGCGGGAATCGCGTCCCAGGTGGGCCCGCGCGAGACTGGCGCGAGGAGCACGATGCCGCGCTCGTCCGCCTCGCGTTCGAAGCTGCGGATCATCCACCCCGACCCGCGGCCGGCGCCGTGGAGCAGGACGAGCAGTGGCGGTTTGGGGCCGGCGCTTGCCGGGACGTAGGCAATGGCCTCGTCCGGGAGGCGGATTATGCGGCCGTGCGCGACGGCGGTAGCTTGCGGCGCGAGTGCAACCGGCGGCGAAGGCTGAAGAAGGACGAGGAGCAGGGCGGCGAGGATCACCGGCTATTCCCCGCAGCGACCGCGAAACGCAGCGATTGCAGCGAACCTACGCGCGTGCGCGCGAGCCCGCGCGACTCCACCCGGAATCGGAGGTGGTCGCAGGTCCCCCGATCCGACAGGCGAGATTGCGCGATCGGGCCGCTCATCCCGAAAGCCAAGGCACAAAAGCCGTGCTGTAGGACAGCGATTTTCGGCGAGCGGCGGAAGCGGCGGGGGCCGGCGGACTCGAAGATTGCCCGGCCGGCGAAGGGGACGCGCCGGCCGGGCGAGGTTCGCGGCTTAGTGGCCGCGCTTCTGGTTCAGCTTCTGACTGATGACGTTCTGCGCCAGCGCCTTCGAGCCAGTCTTGGCGTCGCAGGTCGCCGCGCCCGTCTTCTTCTGGGCGGCGAGCACGTTGGCGTTCACGCCGCACACGTTC
>DASSOE010000121.1:0-26081 GCA_035700945.1 Sphingomicrobium sp.
TCGCGCCACTCGATCAGGCGTTCGATATAATCGCGCTCATCGAACCGGTGGCGATTGGCGAGGCTTTCGCACAGGGCCAGCGCCATCGCTGTGTCGCCCGCCCACTGCCCGGGCTTGAGCCCGAGACGTCCGCCGCCCAGCATCTCCTCCAGCTTATAGGAATCGCGTTCCCAACCCGCGAGGGTGACTCCGAGGGCCTCGCCGGTGGCGAGCCCGAGCATCGCACCTCGCGCGCGGTCGCGGACTCGTTCGAGTGAGCGATGCCCCGACGCCGAATATTTCCGCGCCAGGTCAAGCCGTGCTGCTTGCTCGCGCTCGGCCGCGCGCTGTGCGTCGGGGACCACATATGATGCGGCAAGGTCCAAGTCCTTCTGGCGGGTGAGATTATCGAGCGCGGCACTGATTTCGGTGAGGGTCTTAAGCGCCCACGGCGCTTCACCCGAGCGCTTGAGCTTGCGAATGGTCTTGTTGAGTTTCCTGACCTGCGGCGCGACCGACTGATCGACGCGAACGCTGGCCTTTATGGCGTCGCGCGATTCCTGGCGATAGTCTTTGCCCGCCGCTCCCTTGCCGCCATGCACGGCGCAGCGCTTCTTGCCCTTGACGGCGGGGTTGCGACAGTCGTTGTCGCTCTTGGTCCGCACTTCACAGCGAGGCGCATCATGCATCCCGCGGACATTGCGCTTGTGGATCGAGGTCATGGCGCAAGCATCCTGTCACGACCACCTTGCCGGCAAGGGCCAACTTTGATCGGCCTGCGAAGCGGGCCCAATTTGGCAACGCTACGTCAGCCTCACCGCGATCACCTCTTTCAGCCCGCTCAGCCAATATTCTTCTGGATATACTGTGACTTATCGCCCTTGTGGTTCAGCCATGAGCGAATCGATTTGCCAGCTGTTGGCCGCGACCGAACGTCTGCCGGACGCGACTCCGCCCTTTGTTTCCGACCGAAAATCACAGCTTCTGGCCGTCTTGACCGCGATCGAGACAATGGGTCTGAGCGAGCTTCGAGCATTGTGGACCCGCCACTTCGGCAGCCCACCGGAACTTCGCTCGGTCGAACTTCTGCGCCTCACCCTTAGCTGGCGAATCCAGGCGCGTGTCCATGGCGGGCTCGACGCGGCGATGCGCAAGCGCTTGCGCCGCAAGACAATAGCAGACCCTGGCTCGGCGATCGATCTGGAGCTCGGCACGATCTTGAATCGCGAATGGCAAGGTCAGCCGCATGTTGTCGAGGTTGTCGGCGACGGATTTCGGTGGAAAGGCACGACCTATTCCAGCCTAAGCGCCGCGGCCAAGGCCATCACCGGGACAAACTGGAACGGCCCGCGCTTCTTCGGTCTCAGGAAGGGCAAGCGGTGATCGCCAAGCCCAAATCGGTGCGGTGCGCCCTCTATACCCGTAAGAGCTCGGACGAAGGCTTGGACCAGGCATTCAATAGCCTCGATGCGCAGCGCGAGGCTTGCGCCGCTTTTGTCGCCAGCCAGACCCACGAGGGCTGGCAGCTGATCCGCACCCACTTCGATGATGGCGGCTATTCAGGGGGCAGCATGGACCGGCCTGCCCTGCAGCACCTCCTCGCTGAGATCGCGGCGGGAAAGGTGGATGTGGTGGTAGTCTACAAGATTGACCGCCTGACCCGCAGCCTGGCGGACTTTGCCCGCATGGTCGAGCTGTTCGACAAACATGAGGTGAGCTTCGTCAGCGTCACCCAGAGCTTCAACACCACGAGCAGCATGGGACGGCTGACACTCAATGTGCTGCTCAGTTTCGCACAGTTCGAGCGCGAGGTCACCGGCGAGCGCATTCGCGACAAGATCGCCGCGTCCAAGGCCAAGGGCATGTGGATGGGGGGTGTTCCGCCGTTGGGCTATGATCTACCAGAGCCCGGATCGCGCACCTTGAAGGTCAATCAGTCCGAGGCCGAGACTGTCCGGCTGATCTTCCAGCAATATCTCAAGCTGGGCTCAGTTCGCTTGCTCGAAGCCTGGCTCAGGGGCGAGGGCCACAGCTCGAAGTGCTTTACCTCGGCTGCGGGGACAACGACGGGCGGGATCCCGTTCAACCGCGGCGCGCTCTACCACCTTCTGCGCAACGACATCTATCGGGGGATGATCCGGCACAAGGGCGTACTTCATCCGGGCCAGCATCCGCCGATCGTCGATGAAGCGCTGTTCGACGAGGTGCAGCACACGCTCGATGCCAACCGGCGGCGCCATGCCCAAAATAAGATGGCGCGCACGGCCGCAAGCCCCAGCGCTCCATTGACCGGGCGAATATATGATGCGGCGGGACAGCCGATGTCCCCCACGGCCTCCCAGGGCAAGCTCGGCAAGCGCTATTGCTATTACGTCTCCACGCCGCTCCAGAAGGGCAGCAAAGGTCAGGGCGGCGTCGGCGTGGCCGATAACCTGATCCGCCGAATTCCGGCCCAGGCGCTCGAGCGCCAGCTCGCGGCGCTCCTTGTCCGGTTGGTGCCCGGCCACCGCAATGATCCGCTGTCGCTACCCTTCCGGATCGAGGTTCATGCGCATTCCGTTCATCTCGTCCTTCCCAAGTCGGCCTGCCCGGGCATCCAGGCCCGGCTCACCAGCGACGAGCGGATCGAAGAAGACGTTACCGATCGGAAGGCACTGCGGCTGATCGCCGCGGTTCGCATCCGCAACCGCCGTGGGCGAACCGAGATTCGGTCCGCCGCGATCCGGACCTCGACCAAGGACCCGGTGCTGATCGGCGCACTCCAGCGCGCCCACGCGATGGTCGACCTCGACGCTCGCCACCTGCCTGTCTGCCATAAGTCCCCCGAGACCCAATATGGCCGTCGCCTGCTTGGACTGGCATTCCTCGCACCCGACCTCCAGCGCGCCATTCTCGACGGCACCCAGCCTGCCGATCTCACCCTGGACCATTTGATGGCCAAGCCGCTGCCCGCCGAATGGGGCGCGCAGCGCCAACTCTTCGATCACATCTGATTGCATATCCTGCGCTCGGCGAGCTTCCGTTCGCGAGTGTTGTTGTCACGCTGAAAAAATCCGGCGACCCAATTTTTGGGCCGTTAAGAACGATTCTCGCTAAGTGCGGGCACTGTAGGATTGGCAGTTTTCCGCGACTGAAATAGCGAGCACTGTAGTTTGCGGTCTAGCAAACTGGTTGTCGGCTGAAGGCAATTGTCGTCGACTTCAGGGCCGTCGAAAGCTGCGAAAGTGTAGGTCTCGGCAGGAAGCTCTCGAGATGACGCTAGGCAACCGCATCTAACAGTGACGGGCCGGAGAAGGGCTCCAGTCTCCACGTCGGTTTGGCCCGATTTTTCCCGAGTTATCCGCGCTCCACGCAAAACCGTGGGAAAATCGTGCGAAATCAGATATTTATGTGGCGGAGCGGGAGGGATTCGAACCCTCGATACGGTTTTGCCGTATACTCACTTTCCAGGCGAGCGCCTTCGACCACTCGGCCACCGCTCCGCACCTGCTGGAAGGCGGCCCATCTAAGGGGCAAGCGCGCATCGGGCAAGCTTGCCCGCCGTAACCGCCGTCCCTAGTCCACCTGCGATGACACCGTCTGAGCGCATTGCCGGCCGCAGGCCCACGGAAGCGGACATCGCCACGATCGCCCGGCGGACGCTCGACCGGCTCCCCTCCCCCTTCGCCGAGAGCCTGGGCGACATCGTGCTGCTGGTCGAGCCGGTCGCGGATATCGAAACCGCGCGCAGCGTCGGTCTCGATCACCCGATGCACCTCAGCGGCCTCTATCAGGGCATCCCGCTCAACCACCGCAGCGTCGAGCAGTCGGGCACGCTGCCCGACAAGATCACGCTCTACAGCCGCCCGATTTTCGCCGAGTGGCGCTCGACGCCGGTCAGCCTCGAAGAACTCGTGTCGCACATCGTGATCCACGAGGTCGGGCACCATTTCGGCTTTTCCGACGACGACATGCACGCGCTCGAGGACGAGGCGGAGTGACCGGCCTGCTGCGGTTCGAGCAGGTCGCGCTGCGCCGCGGCGGGCACCTGCTGTTCGAATGGCTCGACCTCGCGCTCGGCCCCGGCGAGGCGGTCCAGGTGATGGGGCCGAACGGCAGCGGCAAGTCGAGCCTGATCCGCCTCGCGGCCGGCCTGCTCCGCGCCGATCAGGGCCGGGTCGAGCGGAGCGCGTTGGCGCTGGCCGACGACAAGCTCGCGCTCGACCGCGAGCTGCCGCTGAGCAGAGCGCTCGGCTTCTGGGGCGGCGCGGTCGCCGAGGCGATGGAGGCACTCGGCCTCGCGCATCTTGCGGAAGTCCCTGTGCGGCTGCTCTCGTCCGGGCAGGGCAAACGCGCGACGCTCGCCCGCGTCGCTGCCTCGGGCGCACCGCTGTGGCTGCTCGACGAGCCGCTGAACGCGCTCGATTCCGACGGCGCGGCGCGGTTGGCGACCCTCATCGCCGGGCATCGCCAAAGCGGCGGCGGCGTGCTCGCCGCGTCGCACCAGCCACTGCCCGGCGAGTGGCGCAGGCTGGATCTCGGCGCATGATCGGGGCGCTGATCGCACGCGATATGCGGCGCGGCGGATCGACGGGGGCCGTATGGCTTCCGATCGCCTTCTTCGCGCTGATCGTCGCGCTGATGCCGTTTGCGGTCGGGCCCGATGCACGGCTGCTGGCGCGGATCGGACCGGGCACTCTGTGGATCGCCGCGCTGACGGCTGCGCTCCTGCCGGTCGAACGGCTGATCGAGCCCGACCGCGCCGACGGCGTGCTCGATCAGCTCGTGATCCGCGGAATGGCCGAGGAGAGCATCGCACTGGCGAAAATCGTCGCCCATTGGCTGACCTTCGCGCCGCTGCTGATGATCGCGGCGGTTCCGGGCTCGGTTCTGCTGGCGATGGACGGCGGATCGCTGGCGAGGACCGAGCTCGCGCTGCTGGTTGGGACCCCGGGGCTTGCCGCGCTGGCGGTCGCGATTGCGGCGGTGACCAGCGGCCTTCCGCGCGCGGGCTCGATTGCCGGGCTGCTGCTGCTTCCGCTCGCCGTTCCCCTGCTGATCTTCGGCGCGGCGAATGCGCTGCTGCTCGAGGCGGCGGTGTCGCTGCTGCTGACCGCGGGCGCGCCGTTCGTCGCGGGCGCGGCGATCAGGGCTGCCCGAACCTAATCCCTGCTCCATCGGGCGAAGATCGCGGTTGGCAGGAGTAGGCCTCTCGCCTCCTCCCGGACCGCCATTTCGCCCATCTCGACCTTGCCGCCGAGGTCCGCCAGCACCTGCGTCACCAACTCGCCGATCGCGAGTGCCGACATGCGCACGGCGTAGACGGTGAGGACGAGGAAGCGGCTGTTCTCGTCGAGCAGCCCACGGCAATCGACGAGCAGCGGCGCAAGATTTTCCTCCAGCCGCCACACTTCGCCCGTCGGTCCGCGACCGAACTTGGGCGGGTCGAGGAGGATACCGTCGTAGCGCCGCGCGCGCCGCACCTCGCGCGCGGTGAACTTGCCGGCGTCGTCGACGATCCAGCGGATCGGGCGGTCGCCCATGCCCGAGAGACGGGCATTGTCCTTCCCCTGCTCGACCGACTTCTTGGACGCATCGACGTGGACCAGCCGCGCGCCCGCATCGCTGAGCTGCAGCGTTCCGACGCCGGTGTAGCCGAACAGGTTGAGCACTTCGGCATCGGCCGAGCGTCCCTGTTGGATTTTGGCGCGCATCCAGTCCCACTGCGGCGCCATGTCGGGGAAGAAGCCGAGGTGCCGGAACGGCGTCAGCGAGGCCGCGAAGCGAACCTCGCCGCGCGACAGCTCCCACTGCCGCGGCACAGGCCGGCGCTGCACCCAGCGGCCGCCGCCTTCCTCGTCTGAGCCCGGAACGAAGGTCGCGTCAGGATCCCAATGCGTGCGAGCCGGCGCCCACATCGCCTGCGGCTCCGGCCGGACCACCCTGACGTCGCCGTAGCGTTCGAATTTAAGGCCGTTGCCGCAGTCGATCAGCGCCCAATCGTCCCAGGCCTCGGCGACGATCGTGGCAAGTTCGCTCACGCGGCCAGTGCGAGCTGCGCCCCGACCGAGGCGACGGCGGCGCGGCCGTCGAGCAGCGCGGCGCCCGCCGCGCGCGCCGCCGCGGCATCCACGCCGCGCAGCTGGCCGAGCAATTCGTCGAGCGTGAGGATGCGCCCGAACACCTCGATCGAGCGCGCCATCTGGTCGGCGCGGCCCTGCGCGCTTTCCATGCTCATCAGCAGCCCCGCCTCGAGCTGCGCCCGCGCGCGGCTCGCCTCGACCTCGGTCAGCGTCTCGACCGCGTCGGCGAGCACAGCGCGCGCGAGGTGCATCGATTCCACGGCGCGATTGCGGTCGGCGGCGCAGCTCATCGCCACCATGCCGGTGTCGGCATAGGCCTGGCTCCAGCCGCTGACCGAATAAGCGAGGCCGCGCTCTTCGCGCAGCTCCTGGAACAGCCGCGACGACATGCCGCCGCCCAGCGCCTGCACGAACACGGAGAGCGCCGGCAGCCGCGGATCCGACGCGGCAAAGCCGGGAAGGCCGAGACACCAGTGCGCCTGCTCGAACTCGCGGCGGTCGTTGCGGACGCCGCCGCTGAACTCGGCGCGGCCGATGGGAACGCCGGGCCAGTCTTCCATGTCGCCGAACAGGTTCTCGGCCAGCTTCAGGATCTCGCCCGGGTCCACCCTGCCGCTCGCCGCCAGGATCAGCCGCGAGGGGATGAGCTCGTCGCGGATCCAGTTGCGGCAGTCCTCCGCCGTGATCGACTCCAGCGTCTCCGCGCGGCCGAGCACCGAGCGGCCGAGCGGCTGGCCCTCGAACGCGGCTTCGAAGAGATGGTCATGGACGAGGTCGTCGGGCGAATCCGTCACTTCCCCGAGCTCGGACAGGATCACCACTTTCTCGCGATCGAGATGCTGTTCGTCCATGTGCGGCGCGCGCAGGAAATCGGCGATGAGCTCGGCGAGCAACGGCGCATCCTTGGCCAGCGTCCGCCCGTAGAAGACCGTCTGGTCGCGCGCGGTCCAGGCATTGATGATCCCGCCGACATCCTCGATCGCCTCGGCGATCTGCCGCGTGTCGCGTCCGCCGGCGCCCTTGAACACCATATGCTCGACGACGTGGGCGAGGCCGTTCAAATGCTCGGGCTCCGAGCGGGAGCCAACCATCGCATAGACTCCGAGGGCGACCGACTCTGCCCCCGGCAGCGGGTCGACGGCGATCCTCAGGCCGTTGCGAATCACGTGCATCCCGGCGCTCAACTTGCTCCTCGCTCCCGCTTGATCCGCTTCCCTATGGCGAGGCTGTAGATGATCAACGCGGCAATGGCCAAGGCGAACCAGGTTGCCGCGTAGCCGCGATGGACCGCCGGCGTGATCGGACTGACCGAGCTGACGTCCGGAGGCCGGCTGCGCTCCAGCCCCGGCGGCGCGCCCGCGGCGACCAGCCTCATCCGCGACTTGCGGTCGGGGACGATGATGCCGCTGACCGGTCCGCCGTTCCAGTTGACCTTTACGTTGGGGTTCCTGGTCCACCCGACCTGGACCGCCATGTCCGGCCCATCCGCGCCAGTTACGCAGTCGACGATGATGACGTAGCCGGGTTCGCCATCGAGGTTCTGGCCGGCGATGGCGCGCTGGCCGACCGGCCGCAAACAGACGCCGGTCGCGTGGCGGAACAGCGGCAGCTGGGCGCTGTCCAGCGGCACCGTCGGCCAGGTGATCGGCGGCAGCTTCTCGGCGTGTGCGAAGTCGGCGAGCAGGCCTTTTTTCCAGGTCGCCCGCTGCAGCTGCCAGATGCCGAGCCCGATCATCACCGCGACCGCGGCGGCGACGAGGATCGTCGGGACGAGGGGCAGGCGCCTGATCATCCGGCACTCCGTCCTTCGGGCGCGCGGTGCCTGTATTCCTGGGCGAGCAGCCAGGCCTTCGACAGCCGGAGTCCTCCAATCGTCAGCGCGGTGGCGACCGGGACCCAGATCAGGTGCACCCACCAGGGCGGCATCAACACGCCGTCCACAACGAGCGCGGCGACGACGACGATCGTGCCGACGATGAAGATCAGGAATGCCGCCGGCCCATCGCCGACGTTGAAGCTCGCGAAATCGAGGCCACAGCTGCGACACTTCGGCGCAAAGGCAACCCAGCCGGCAAAAAGCGTGCGCGCGCCGCAGCGCGGGCAGTCGCCTTTCAGTGCCGCAGACGGCGACGAAATCTCGGAAGACGGGTGGTTGGGGCTCACCCCGCGTACGTGGCGCCCCAGCCGCCCCAGACGTAGATCGAGGTGAACAGGAACAGCCACACGACGTCGACGAAATGCCAGTACCAGGCGGCCGCCTCGAACCCGAAATGCTGCCGCGGCGTGAAGTCGCCGCGCAGTGCGCGGATGTAGCAGACGATCAGGAAGATCGTGCCGACGATCACGTGGAAACCGTGGAAGCCCGTCGCCATGAAGAAGGTGGAACCGTAGATGCCGCCTTTGAACGCGAACGGCGCATGGATGTACTCGTAGGCCTGCACGCCGGTGAAGGTGAGGCCGAGCAGGATCGTCAGCAGCAGCCCCAGCTTCAGCCCGTCCCGATTGCCGTGGATGAGCGAATGGTGCGCCCAGGTGACGGTGGTGCCGGAGCACAGCAGGATCAGGGTGTTGAGGAGCGGGAAGCCCCACGGGTTGAGCACTTCGACGCCCTTGGGCGGCCACACCCCGCCGACCGATTCGACCGGGCTGGGGAAAAGCGATGAATCGAAGAAGGCCCAGAACCAGGCGAGGAAGAACATCACCTCGGATGCGATGAACAGGATCATGCCGTAGCGCAGGTGCAGCTGCACCACCGGCGTGTGATGGCCCTCGTGCGCCTCGTCGATCGTGTTCTTCCACCAGTTGAACATGGTGACGAGCACGCCGAGCAGGCCGAGCAGCATCACCAGCACGCCGTAGCGATTCTCGTGGAACCACATGACGGCGCCTGTGAACATGACCCCGCCGGAAATCGCGCCGATCAGCGGCCAGGGATCCGGCTCCACGAGATGGTAGTCATGGTTCTTGGTCGCGGCCATGTGTCGCAGCTTCCCTCTTTTGCTTTGTGGTTGCTCTAGCGAGAGGCGGTGGCGGTTTCCACCGGATAAAATGTGTAGCTCAAAGTGATCTCGTGCACGTTCTTCGTGTCCGGGTCCTTCTCGATCGCTGGATCGACGAAGAAGATGACGGGCATGTCGACCTTTTCGCCGGCCTTGAGCGTCTGCTCGGTGAAGCAGAAGCATTCGATCTTCTTGAAATATTTGCCCACGGTGTCGGGGGTGACGTTGTACACCGCCTGGCCGGTGATCGGGCGCGCGCTGAGGTTCTGGGCGCGGTAGAATATCTGCGTCCGCGCGCCCGGTGCGACGTTGACGGCGATCTGCTCCGGCTCGAACCGCCACGGCAGGCCGGGATGGACGTTGGCGTCGAACTGCACCTTGACCTGCCCGGCGACCGCGCCCGGCGCCCGCTCCGCGCGCTGGGTAGTCCCGTTGAAGCCCGTCGCTTCGCAAAAGGCCCGATACAGCGTCGGGCTCACCGCCACGAGCGCGGTCATGCCCGCCACGATGAGAACCAGGATTAGCAACGTCTTGCCGTTGCTGTTTCGGGCGACGGCAGTGCTCACCAGTTGATCCCCGTCTTTGCGATGGTGATGAAGAACAGGAGCACGACGAAGCCGCCGAGCAGCCAAGCGAGAATGCGCGCGCGTTCGCGCTGCCGCCGAACCACCTCTTCTTCGAGCTTCATGCGGCCAGCCAGCGGTCCGCGACGAGGACGGCAAAGAGAGCGAAAAGGTAGAACACCGAATAAGCGAACAGCTTCTTTTCCGGCGCCATCTGCGCTGGATCGGTCGCGCGGTTGGCGAGGACCCGCGCCGCGAGGACGACGAACACGAAGCTGAGCACCGCCGCGCTGCCGCCGTAGATTGGCCCGGTCAGACCGAGCAGCCACGGCAATACGGCCGCGCCGGACATCGGCAGGCTGTAGATGAAGATTTGCCGCCGCGTGCTCGGGACGCCGGCGACGACTGGCAGCATCGGGATTCCCGCGGCCGCATAATCCGAGCGCACGAATAGCGACAGCGCCCAGAAGTGCGGCGGGGTCCACAGGAAGATGATCGCGAACAGCAGCAGCGGCAGCGCGGAAACATGCCCGGTCGCGGCGACCCAGCCGATGAGCGGCGGGAAGGCGCCGGCGGCGCCGCCGATGACGATGTTCTGCGCCGTCCGCGGCTTCAGCCACACGGTGTAGATGATTACGTAGAACAGGATCGAGGCGGCGAGCAGAACGGCTGCGAGCCAGTTGGTCGCGACGCCCATCAGCACTACGGAAAAGGCGCCGAGACCGACGCCGAAGTGCAGCGCCGACTGCCGGTCCATTCGGCCGGCGGGCAGCGGGCGATTGGCCGTGCGCCGCATTTTCCCGTCGATGTCGGCTTCGTACCACTGGTTGAGCGCGCCGCACGCGCCGGCGCCGAGCGCGATGCACAGGATCGCGGTGAAGCCGAGCGCCAGCGGCAGCACTCCCGGAGCGGCCAGCATCCCGCACAGGCCGGTGAAGACCACGAGATACATGACACGCGGCTTGGTGAGCGCGAGAATATCGCGCCAGTCGGCCGGAAGGGCGGCTGGAGTCGTCAGTTCGATGGCGGGCATTTGCTCGGGCCTATAAGCGGTTGGCGCAGAGAGGAAAAGCCTCACTGGCGATGTTCATCCAGGCTTTGCTATGCAGCCGCCCATGATGACACGCTTTCTCGTCGCCGCGCTGCTTGCGGTGGCTTCCACTCCGGCCCTGTCCCAGGTCGAGGCCGCTTCCGCGCCCGCGGCGGAGCTCGTGCCGGTCGCGATCGACACCAGCGCAGGACGAATCGTGGTCGCGCTCGACAAGACGCACGCGCCGATCACGACGGCCAACTTCCTGCGCTACGTCGATGCGCACCGCTACGACGGCGAGAGCTTTTACCGCGCGATGCACCAGCCGGGCGGAGGAGCCGGAGACGGCCTGATCCAGGGCGGCATCACCAGCGACGCGCGCAAGCTATACCCGCCGATCAAGCACGAGCCGACTTCGCAAACCGGGCTCCACAACGGCGCCGGCGCAATCTCGCTGGCAAATGCCGGGCCGGGCACGGCGCGCGCCGATTTCTTCATCCTCGCGAGCGACATCCCCGCGCTCGATGCGACCGCCGACGACCCCGGCTTCGCCGTGTTCGGTCACGTCGTCGAAGGCATGGACGTCGTGAACAAAATTCTCGCCTCGCCCGTGTCGCGAACCAAAGGCGAGGGCGCGATGAAGGGGCAGATGCTCGAGCCTCCAATCAAGATCATCAAGGCCGCGCGGGTAAACCCCTGAGCCCATGACGCAAGGGCCGGCCCTGCACATGCAGAACCGGCCCATTGCTCTGTCGCCAGCAGGACCTAGTCGATCCGGGGCAGGGTCGAATATTGGTGGAACGGCGGCGGGCTCGAGAGGGTCCACTCGAGCGTGGTCGCACCCTCGCCCCACGGATTGTCGGGCGCCTTCCTGCCGGCCGCGAGCGACCAGAACAGGTTGACGAAGAACACCGCGACGCCGGCGATGGTGATCATGTAGCCGATCGTCTCGACGTAGTTCCAGTGCTCGAACGCCGGCGTGTAGTCGGGGATTCGCCGCGGCATTCCGTCGAGACCGAGAAAGTGCATCGGGAAGAAAATCACGTTCACGCCGACGAACATCAGGAAGAAGTGAATCTTGCCGAGCAGCTCGTTGTACATCCGCCCGCTCATCTTCGCGAACCAGTAGTAGAAGCCCGCGAAGATCGCGAAGATCGCGCCGAGGCTGAGCACGTAGTGGAAATGCGCCACGACGTAGTAGGTGTCCTGCATGTAGGTGTCGACGCCACCGTTGGCGAGCACGACGCCGGTCACCCCGCCGATGGTGAACAGGAAGATGAAGCCGATCGCGAACAGCATCGGCGTTTCGAACGTCAGCGATCCGCCCCACATCGTCGCGATCCAGCTGAACACCTTCACGCCGGTCGGCACCGCGATGATCATGGTCGCCGCGGTGAAGTACATCTTCTCATCGACGCTCATGCCGGTGGTGAACATGTGGTGCGCCCAGACGACGAAGCCGATCACGCCGATCGCGACCATCGCATAGGCCATGCCGAGATAGCCGAACACCGGCTTGCGGCTGAACGTCGCGACGACCTGGCTGATCATGCCGAAGCCCGGAATGATCATGATGTAGACCTCGGGGTGCCCGAAGAACCAGAACAGGTGCTGGTAGAGCACGACGTTGCCGCCGCCCGAGGCATCGAAGAATGCGGTGCCGAAGTTGCGGTCGGTCAGCAGCATGGTGATCGCGCCCGCGAGCACCGGAAGCGACAGCAGCAGCAGGAAGGCGGTGACCAGCACCGACCACACGAACAGCGGCATCTTGTGCAGGGTCATGCCCGGCGCGCGCATGTTGAAGATGGTGGTGATGAAGTTGATCGCGCCCAGGATCGAGCTCGCCCCCGCGAGGTGCATCGAGAAAATCACCATGTCGACGGCAGGCCCGGACGAGCCGGAAGTCGACAGCGGAGCGTAGAGCGTCCAGCCGGTGCCGGCGCCAAGCCCCGTTCCGCCCGAAACGAAGGTTGAGCCAAGCAGTAGCAGGAAGGCGGGGACCAGCAGCCAGAAGCTGATGTTGTTCATGCGCGGGAACGCCATGTCCGGAGCGCCGATCATCAGCGGCACGAACCAGTTCCCGAACCCGCCCATCATCGCCGGCATGATCGTGAAGAAGATCATGATCAGCGCGTGGGCGGTGATCAGCACGTTCCAGTGGTGGGTCCACTCGTCGAAATTGGCGGTCCCCGCGCCGATCGGCCAGGCGTGGTTGAGCACCTGGATGCCGGGCTCCATCAGCTCCCACCGCATGATGCCCGAAATCGCGCCGCCGAGCGTTCCGGCGATGATCGCGAAGATCAAATAGAGCGTGCCGATGTCCTTGTGGTTCGTCGACATGAACCAGCGGACGAAGAAGCCCGGCTTGTGGTCCGCATCGTGGTGCGCGTCATGCGCTTCGTGCGGCTTGAGATTCAGTGCGTCAGCGGTTGTGCTCATCTCGGGCTCTTACTGGTTCGTGCGATTGGCGACGTTGGGGTTCTGCGGAGCCGGCGCCGGATTGACAGTGGCGGTCCCCGCAACGGCCGGAGCCGGCGTGACGGCGTCGGTGTCGGTGCCGCCAGTGGTCGCCGGCGGCGCCGCCGGCTGCGCGCCCGGCATCTTGCCGCCCTTGGATGCGACCCAGGCGGCGAACTGGGCCGGCGGCACGACCTCGACCGCGATCGGCATGAAGCCGTGGCGGGCGCCGCACAGCTCCGAGCATTGGCCGAAATAGACGCCGGGTCGGTCGACCTTTGCCCAGGTCTCGTGCAGCTGGCCGGGGTTGGCGTCCTGCTTGATCCAGAAGGCCGGAATCGCGAAGCTGTGGATGACGTCGTCGGCCGTGACGATGAACTTCACCACCTTGCCCTGCGGGATCACGAGGCGCTCATCGACGGCGAGAAGCGGCGGCCCGTCGGCATCGGTGCGGGCGCGCTGGTTCTTCTGGCGCGTGGGGTCGTTCGCTTCCTTCAGCATGTAGCTGTCGAAGGAGACGCCATTCTCCGGATATTCGTAGCTCCAGTACCACTGGTGCCCTGTGACCTTGACAGTAAGGTCCGCCGGCGGCGGCGAATAAGTGTGGCGAAGCAGCCGGATCGAGGGGATTGCGATGGTCACCAGGAGCAGCACCGGCACGAGCGTCCAGATGACCTCGATCGTGGTGTTGTGCGAGTTGCGCGACGGCACCGGGTTGGCGCCGCGGCGGTAGCGGACGATCGACCACAGCAGCAGCGCCAAAACGACGATGCTGATTCCGGCGCACAGCGGGAGCAGCCAATAATCATGGAACGCCGCGGCCTCGCGTCCGATGGGCGTGACCTGGTCCTGCAGCATCATGCGCCCGTCCGGTTCGCCGACGCCCGGCGTCGGAGTCATGATCGGAGGAGCGGTGCCGGGCTCAGGCTGGCCCGGATTCTGGGCGAAGCCGCCGGGCGGAGTCGGCTGGCTGCCCGGCGGCAGCGCTTCGGGGCGGGTGTGATCTCCCGGCCCGCCCGTGGGCTGCGCAGCGGCAGGCGTGCTGACGGCAGGCGCACTTGCCGGCGCCTGCGCCGCTGCAGGTGTGAGCCAGGCCGCGGCCAAGGCAATCGCCCATCCAATCCGTCTCATCAGCACTCCAGTAGCATATTGGAACCGAAAAGCGCAGGCCTGCGCCGCCGGAAGGTCGCCTGCCCTATAGGACGGGCTTTCCCGAGCCTCAAGCCGGTGATCGGCATCGAAATTGGGCAGGCGTTGCGGCTTCCGGGTCTCGCCCGTAAAGCCGCGTCCGCCATGATGACCGACAGCGAAGTCCTCGACGAGTTCCGCGCCTCCGACGCCTTGCTCGAGGGGCATTTCATCCTGTCCTCTGGCCGTCATTCGCCCGTGTTCCTGCAGAAGATGCGGGTGTTCCAGTATCCCGACCGGACCGAACGCCTGTGCCGTGCGCTGGCCGAGAAGATCCGCGGCGAGTTCGGCGAGGTCGACCTGATCGTCTCGCCGGCGATGGGTGGAATCATCCCCGGCTACGAGACCGCCCGCGCGCTCGGCTGCCCGGCCGTGTTCGTTGAACGGGAGAGAGGCGAGTTCCGGCTGCGGCGCGGCTTCCGAATCCCCCAAGGCGCGCGCGTGGTCATGGTCGAGGACATCGTGACGACCGGGCTGTCATCGCGCGAATGCATCGCCGCGATCCGGAAGCATTCCGGCGTCCTTCTCGGCGCGGCATGCCTCATCGACCGCTCGAACGGGCGCGCTGACATCGGCGTGCCGCTGCTCGCGCTCGTCCGCCTCGACGTTCCGGACTATCCGGCCGACGATGTCCCGCCCGAACTCGCTGCGCTGCCCGCCGAAAAGCCGGGGAGCCGCGACCTCAAGGCATGAGCAGCCGTCTCCGCCCCAACATGCTCAGATTGGGCGTCAATATCGACCATGTCGCGACCATCCGGAACGCGCGCGGCGGCGACCACCCGGCCCCGGTCCGCGCCGCGAGGATCGCCGCGGAAGCGGGCGCCGACGGAATCACCGCCCACCTTCGCGAGGACCGGCGGCACATTACCGACGAGGACATCGACCGGCTGATGGCCGAGATCGACCTGCCGCTGAACCTGGAGATGGCGGCGACTGAGGAGATGCTCGCGATCGCGCTACGCCACCGCCCGCACGCCGCCTGCATCGTCCCCGAGCGGCGCGAGGAGCGCACCACCGAGGGCGGCCTCGACGCGGCCGGGCAGCGCGATCACCTCGCTTATTATGTCGACAGGCTCGGTTCGGCGAACATCCGCGTCAGCCTGTTCATCGAGCCGACGGAGGCTCAGGTTGCCGCAGCGGTGCGCCTCGGCGCGCCGGTGGTCGAGTTCCACACCGGCCGCTACGCGCATGTCGAGGGCGCCGAACGCGCAGCCGAGCTCAAGCGTATTGCCGACTGCGCGGCGCTCGCCGCCAAGAACGGCATCGAGCCGCACGCCGGGCACGGATTGACGTTCGACAATGTTGTGCCCGTCGCCGCGATTCCGCAGATCGCCGAGCTCAACATCGGCCATTTCCTGATCGGCGAGGCGATTTTCACCGGGCTCGACGCGAGCGTGCGGCGCATTCGCGAGCTGATGGATGAGGCGCGGTGAAAGCCCCTCTCCCCTTGCGGGAGAGGGAGGGGCCCGCCGCGAAGCGGTGGGAGGGTGAGGGGGCACGGTCCCTCGCTCCATCGCCCCCTCACCCGCCTCGCTTCGCTCGGCACCCTCTCCCGCAAGGGGAGAGGGGCTGATGATCGTCGGCATCGGCTCAGACCTGTGCAACATCGAGCGAATCGAGAAATCGCTCGGCCGCTGGGGCGACAAGTTTCTGCAGCGCGTGTTCACCGACGTCGAGCAGGCCAAGGCCGCCTCCCGCCCGCACACCCGCGCCGGCACCCTGGCCAAGCGCTTCGCCGCCAAGGAAGCGTTCTCCAAGGCCGTCGGCACGGGGTTCAAACGCGGAGTCCACATGAGGGACATCGGAGTCGTTAATCTCCCCTCAGGGGCACCGACGCTACAGCTCAGCGGCGGTGCCCGGGCGCGGCTTGACGCGCTTGCGCCGGAAGGCCACGCCATCGACATTCACCTGACGATGACCGACGATTACCCCTGGGCGCAGGCTTTCGTGATCCTGACCGCCCGCAAGCTGGAGCCCTGAGTGTTGACCGAATCCGTTCCCGAGGCGACCACCCCCGACCACGACGCGTCGCCGCCGGACGAGAAGACGGAGCCCAAGGGCTCGGCGCTGTGGCGCGAGATCAAGGGCCTGTTGTGGGTGCTGGTCGCGGTGCTCGCCTTCCACAGCCTGATCGCCAAGCCGTTCTACATCCCGTCGGAATCGATGATGCCGGGGCTGCTCACCGGCGACCGGCTGGTCGTCACCAAATATCCGTACGGCTGGTCCTGGGTTTCCCCGAGCTTCCACATCATCCCCCCGATGGAAGGGCGGCTGTTCGGCAGGATGCCCGAGCGCGGCGACATCGTCATCGTCACCCCGCCCGGCACCCGCACCGACTACATCAAGCGGGTCATCGGCCTTCCCGGCGACACGCTGCGGATGATCGACGGTCAGCTCGTCATCAACGGCCAGCCGGTGAAGCGCGAGCAGCTCGCCCCCGACATGATCCCGATCGACGCCAACTCGCCGTGCGGGTCCGACCGCGACCCGGCGCTTTACGACTTCCGGGTCCACGGCCCGGACGGGCAGATGTACTGTCGCGTCCCGGTCATGCGCGAGACGCTGCCTAACGGCCGCTCCTACGAGACGGTCGAGCTCGGCCGCTCGAGCGAGGACAATTTCGGACCGGTGACCATCCCCGAAGGCCATGTCTGGCTGATGGGCGACAACCGCGACGATTCGGCCGACAGCCGGGTCCCGGAGTGGCAGGGCGGCCTCGGCGGACCGGTGCCGTGGGAGAATATCGGCGGGCGCGCCGAGTTCATCACCTTCTCGCTCGACGGCACCAGCGAATGGTGGAACCCACTGAGCTGGGTCGAAGCGCTGCGGCCGGGCCGGGCCGGGACTTCGCTACGGTAATCGAGGACTGAATGGCCGTCCGCCCGCCGACCGTTGAGCCCCACGTCGAGCGGCCTGGACCGGCGGAGTTCCGCGACCCGCTCGTGCGCCGCGAAATCGCCAAGGCGGCGGTGTGGCTCGGAATGGCGCTCGCGATCGTCGGCGTCATCGTCCTTGCCCAGCCGCTGCTGCTGATCGTCGGCGGCGCCATCTTCGCTGTCTTCCTCGATGGCGGCGCGCGCCTGCTCGGCCGCTACCTGCCGATCCCCCGCGCATGGCGGCTCGTGCTCGTGCTGCTGCTCGGCTTCGGCTTCATCGGCTGGGTGTTCTGGTTTGCCGGCACGACGATCGCCGCGCAGGCCGAGGCGCTGCGCGCGGTGGTGACGGCGCAGTTCACGCGACTGATGGAATTCGCCGGCTCGCTCGGGCTCGTTCCGCCGGCCGAGATGAGCGGCAACCTCGGCAGCCAGCTGCTCGGCGGAGTCGGCCGGCTGACCAGCGCCGTGGGCACCGCGATCGGCGCCTTCACCAGTGTCATCGCGATGATCGTGATCGGCATCTTTCTCGCCTCCGAGCCCAGGATCTACGACCGCGGGATCGCCTGGATGCTGCCGTTGCGGCTGCGCGCCGGCTTCTACCGGGTGGCGGAGCATGTCGGCTTCACGCTTCGGCGCCTGCTGTTCGGGCGGCTCGTGGGCATGATCTTCGAGGGCCTCTTCACCTGGATCATGCTGAGCCTCGGCGGCGTGCCGATGGCGGCGCTGCTCGGGCTCGTCACCGGAGTTCTCGCCTTCATCCCGAACATCGGCGCGATCACTTCGGGCGTGCTGATGGTCGCGGTCGGTTTTTCCGCAGGGCCGCACGAGGGTCTCTATGCGATCTTCGTCTATTTCTTCGTCCAGAACATCGACGGCTATCTGGTCGTCCCGTACATCGCGCGCCGCACCGTCGATCTCGCGCCGGCGGTGGTGCTGGCGATGCAGCTGCTGATGGGCGCATTGTTCGGGATCCTCGGAATCCTCTTCGCGGACCCGATCCTCGCAACGCTCAAGGTCGTGCTGGTCGATGCCAGCCGGCGCCAGGCCAAGGAGGAAGGCGATCCCCCGGAAGTGGTCGCGGACTGAGCTCTTATTGCGCCGGCTGCGGCGGATTGCCCTGCATCAGCGCAGCGTTGGGGACGACCTTCACCACCTTGATGTCGAAGTCGAGGTCGGCGTTGGGCGGAATCGGCGCGCCCGAAGGCGGGGTGGCGCCGTAGCCGAGCTTCGACGGAATGTGGATCTTGTACTGCCCGCCTTCCTGCATCCGCGACAATGCGTCGGCGAAGCCCGGAATCACCTGGCTCGCGAGCAGCGGGACCGGGCCCTTGCCGGCGCTCGAATCGAACACCTTCCCGTTCTCGAGCCGCCCTTCATATTCGATCAGCACGCCGTCCTGCGGCTGGATGGTCGGGCCGCTTCCGGCCTGGATCGTTTCGACCTGGACCGTCCGCTGGCGGACCGAGTGAGCGCCGAGCCAGGCGAGCGCGACCCCGGCGGCGATGACGAGGATGAAGCCGAGCCACAGCGCGACGGCCCTCCCGCGATGGTCGGGGTGATGGGCGGCTTCGGCGACGGACACGGGTCTGGTTCGGAGGCGCTTAGCGGGCGCCTTCGCGCTCGGCGCGCTTGCGCTCGAGCTTGCGGGCGCGGCGGATCGCGGCGGCGCGTTCGCGGGCGCGCTTCTCCGAGGGCTTCTCGTAATGACGGCGCAGCTTCATCTCGCGGTAGACGCCCTCGCGCTGCAGCTTCTTCTTGAGCGCGCGCAGCGCCTGCTCGACATTATTGTCGCGAACGATGATCTGCATAAGGTCCGGTCACACTCCTAAAGTTTTTAAAAATCAGGGGCTTAGACCCCTACTCCAGCAGTCGGGGCAGTGCGTCCCGTCTCACCGGCAATAGAATAGCGGCCTCCGGAGGAAGTCCTCGGCGGCGCGCAGCCCTTAGCAGGGCCGCCGGAGCCGTTCAAGCCATGCATCGCGCGCGCCGAGTGCGATGAACCGTTCGACTCGGGCGATGGGTCGGGGAACATGAAGCAAAAGGTCATCGGCCATTAAGCCCTTGAATGGTAAAGAGATGGTCAGAGCGGAGGGAATTGAATGAGCTTGAATCGGAGGGAAATGCTGCGTCTTGGCGCCGCGGGCGCCGGAGGTCTCATCCTCTCTTCCGCGGCCATGTCGCAGGCATTGCCGGGAGTCCTGTTGCCGAAAACCGCCGGGACGACCAGCCCGCTGGCGCCGGTCCCGGCGCAGCCGGCCACGGCGCCGGCGGCGCCGATCGGCATCGACGCGCAGCTGTTCGCCCGCGCCAAGGCGGCGATGGACCAGCACCGCATCTGGGCCCGCGATTCGATCGGCATCGCCGATTTCTCGAAGGAGTCGAGCGAGGCGCGCTTTCACGTCGTGAACCTGCAGAACGGCACAGTCGAGAGCCACCTCGTGGCGCACGGCCGCGGTTCGGACCCGAGTCACTCGGGGATGCTGCAGCGGTTCAGCAACGACTTCGGCAGCTACGCGACGTCGGAAGGCACCTACGTCACCGACGATTATTATCACGGCAAGTACGGCCTCTCGATGCGCGTCCGCGGGCTCGACTGGACCAACAACAATGCCGAGCCGCGCGCGATCGTCATCCACAACGCCTGGTATGCCGAGCCCGAGATGATCGCCCAGCACGGCATGCTCGGCCGCTCGGAAGGCTGCTTCGCCATGCCCAGGAAGAGCCAATACGAAGTGATGCGCAAGCTCGCCGGCGGAAGAATGATCTACGCCGACAAGCTCGCGTAAGCACCGGGGGACAGTCGCGCTGCGAGCTCGCGTAAGCGTTCCAGCAACAGAATTTCAAAGGGCCGCCTCGCGCGGCCCTTTTCATATCCGAATGTTCGCGAATGTTCGCAGTGACGGGGCTGCCGCAGAGCCGAAGTTGACCAAGTTGACCGTCCCGCGCGCTTTGCTTGACTCGCGATCGGCCGCGGACTGCAGGAAAGGCGGCGCTTTGGCCCGCCCCCATGCGAGCGCCCGGACAGGGGGGACGGTGACAAGGCAAGCGGGAGCTGGGAGCTCGACTGCTCATCGGCGAGCGTAACGCACAGAAGCGGGCGTGTAGGAAAGCGGAAACTCAGGCGGCGAGCAGGGATTCGATGCGTTCAAGTTCCCTGGCGAATTCGAAGCACAGCTGTTCGGCTTCGTCGTCCGGCAGCCAGTTCGCCATCTGCGGGAAGACGACTTCGTGATAGCGATGCGTGCGCCGGTCCCACGGCGCTTCGTCTTGAGCCGCCTTTGCAAGTGCGAGCAGCGCCCGTAGCTCCTGGCGGATTTCCTCCGGATCGACCTTGGTCGGGTCCGGCCGCGTGTCTTCCAGCCCGAGACCTAGCTGGGATGGACCGAAGAGGTCGGGTTCGTCGGACATATCGTGGCTCGCGTGTAAGCGTTTGCTGACAGTTGCGGCCCGCAGCGCCCGCGTGCAACAGTCGGAGGTGCTCGGCAAGAAAGAAGATCGGGGTTGGCCGGTCGAAAAGCCTGTGGGGGGCGGTGTGAGTAAGTTGACGTTAGCCGAGGCAATCTCCGCATTTGGCAAGGACTTGACGCAATGCCGTTCGTGGGAACATAAGAAGAACGTTCTTACGGCGAAACCGTTGATTTGGGGTTCAGCCCTGCGCATGCATATCGACAAACGGGGGTAGGATGATTCTGGGGCTGCGCAGGTATCGAGTTCAGGCAGCAGCACGGCAACCTCTCCTGGCGTTCATGCTCGATAGCCTTCGGTCGGCCGGCTGCCGAATACTCTTTTATTCTCCGGCGAACGAAGCGCCCTTCGTTATCACGTTCGAAACTCGATCGGGTGAGCGCATGGGCGTTATCGCATATGCGTTCCTTGCGACCAGAACGCCCACCAAGAATCGTCCAGTCGACGAGCGCAGCTTTCAGATTAAGCACGGGGACAAAGCCCGTACCGCTCTCTACCGCGTCGCGACCTGGTCCTTGCGCTTCGCTTTCGCCTGGCCGGCGACCTCCTGCTTGGGCTTGCCGAGGCTGGCGCCGCCATCATCCATGTTGAGCGCGGCGACCGCCTTGGGATCGCGGCCGTACATGTCCCTGTAGTCGACGATCTTGCCGTCGACGAGCGCGGCCTGGCTGAAATAGACGATGTAGACCGGCACCGGCTTCACGAACTTGGCCTGCACGGACTTCTTGCTGGCGAGCGTGGCCTTGATCTTCTCGGGGGTCCAGGTGCCGCCGTCGTCGCCGAGCAGCTCGGTCGCGAGATCCATGATGTGCTGGGTGCGGACGCAGCCGTGGCTCAATGCGCGGACGCTGTCGTTGAAGCGGCTGCGGGCGTTGGTGTCGTGGAGATAGATCGCCTTGGAATTGGGCATCACGAACTTGATCTGGCCGAGCGCGTTGGTCGGCCCGGGAGGCTGGCGCCAGCGCTTGACCGTCCCGTCGTCGTTCTTGACCGCGACAAAGCCCTTCTTGCCCGCGACCTCCTTCTCGATGCTCTTGGGCACCTCCCACCACGGGTTGAGGATCACCCCGGTGGCGAGCGCGGCGAGTTGCGGCGTCGGAGTCGAGATCTTGCCGGCGATCGCCTTGTGCTTCCAGCGATTGACGCCGCCTTCGACCAGGGTGGCGTGGAAGCTGGGGACGTTGACGATGATGTACTTGTCGCCCAGCTCGCGGGGCAGCCAGCGCCAGCGATCCATGTTGAGCCGGATGCGGTCGCGCTCGGCGACGTCGTTCGCCGGAGTTACGGCAAGCGCGGCCTTGAGCGCGGCATATTGCGGGTGCGTCGGAAGCAGGCCGTTGAGCGCGCCGGCAATGTCGCGGCGCGCTAGCGCCGAGCGCAGCAGCGTGTCCCGCGACTGGTCGTCGAGGTCCTTGTCGACGATGAACCAGTCGACCCGCGCCGCTTTCTTCACATGGCCGAGCGCGAGGTCGGACGAAACTTCGTCGAAGCGCTGAGTCGCCGCGGCCGAAAGCAGCAGCGGATCGCCCGCGGCGATCGCGGTCTGCAGCCCGTCGGGGTCATAGTCCGCCGGATCGAGTCCTTCGACGGCGAGCTGGCGTATGTAGTGCAGCAGGTCTTCCGCGCTGATCACGTCCCACAAGACGGGCGGCAGCGGCACCGGAGCCGGCGCGGCCTGGGGCTGTGCCTCGTCGGGGGCGAAGTCGGGATCGTCCGGGGCGATCGTCTCCGGAGCAGACGCCGGCTTCGCGGCGGCCGCAACCGGCGTGGCCTTGGCGGCGGCGAGAACCGGCGCGCGTGGCGGAGCGACCTGCGCAAGCGCCGGCGCGGCGGCCATCCCCATCAATGCAGTAAGCAGCAATATCGACTTGCGAGACCTCGGCCCGGCCACCATCAACGCGTTCATTTCAAAAGATAACCCCCCGCCTTCCGTCGTCATCCATACACAAGCCCTCGGCGCGCCGCCAGTGACTGGAGGCCACAGTCGCGGACGTTCAGCGTCGCTTCGTCGCAAACCAATCCTTAAGCGAGCATTGCTAAGGTGTTGCCCGGCCCGTGTGGGGAGGGAATTGAACAGTGGCGTCCAGCTTCTTTCTCGACGGCGGAATGATCCCGCGAACCGCGGCGCGCACGATCGACGAGCGCGGCGAGCTGCGCCAGGCGGCGCTGTCGGGCACCGCAGTGCTCGAGTTCCGCGGCCGCAAGCATGTCATCCGGCTGGTCAACATCTCGCCGTCGGGCGCGATGGTGATTTTCCCGCACGTCCCCAACATCGGCGAGCGGCTGAGCGTCCAGCTTCTTGACCGCGGGCTCGTCTCGGCACAGGTGAGATGGGTGAAGGAGGGGCGGATCGGTCTCTCCTTCGCCGCGCCGCTCGCGTAAGCGGCGGATGGAGATGAGCTTCGTGACGATCAAGGCGCGCATCGCCGAGGACCATGACGACCGCCGCGCCGCCTCGCGGCTTCCGGTCGAGCTGGAGGCCAAGATGCGCGAGCTCGGCGCCAGCGGCGTCGAGGCCAGGGTGCTGAACATTTCCGAGCACGGTTTCATGGCGGTATCGGACGGCCGGTTCGAGGTCGGCTCGCGGGTGTGGCTGATGCTTCCCGGCCGCGAGCGCGCGAACGCCGTGGTCAAATGGACGGCGGGCGACAAGATCGGCGCCGAGTTTGCCGAGCCGATCGCGATTGAAGGCCTGACCCAATAGCCTCATGCGGCTGATCGGCGGCGAGCCTCCGTTCGTCGCGCGCCATCGCTCTAATCTCGGGATGAAACGCAGCCGACTCAGTGCAACCGCGCGCCGCGCCGCTCGTTGGGCCGGCCGAAAGGAAGTCTGTCATGGCAACTTCTTCCGGCGACGCCTGGAAGCCTTACGAGCGGGGTTATCATGCCGTCTATCGCGAGCATGAAGTCAACCACTGCCCGGGCTGCGGTCGCACCCACTGGCTGATCGGCCGGATGTCGGCGGAATGCGCCTTTTGCGCAACCGCGCTGCCGCTGGCCGAGGCGAGCATGCGCTCGCACAACGGCCCCGTCGTGATCCAGCACAAGAACCGCGCCGTCCACGACCGCGCGGCCTGAGCCGCGCCGGCGGGACAGTCCCTGTCGAGGGACTGTCCCTTGGCTACGCCTTCTTCCTCACCGGCACCTGAACGTTGCACAGGTCGACGCCGCCCGCGGGGCGGATGTAGAAATCGTCGTGGCGGTTGGCCCTGACCTTCAGATAGCGCGCGAAGCTCGGGCTGGCGGTGTCCAGATATTCGTACGACGGGCGCTCCGCTGCCGGCATGTCGCTCGCCAGCCGCACGCTCGCGATCGGTACGTACTGCGCCTTGTCCTTGTAGAAGCCGAGCGCTTCGGTGCCGCGCGGAAGCGAGCTCAGCCTGTCGATGCCGTCGACGACGCGGCCGACAACGGCGATGACGCGGTCGAGCTGGCGCGGCGCGTGGCCGATCACCGCGTAAAGCTCGCCGCCCGTGCCGGTGTCGGGCGACAGGTCGCGGCCGACGCCGACGCTGCCGTAGCAATGGGCGACGTTCGCCCAGTTCGCCCTGGCGCTGTAAGCGATCGGCCATCCGCCGGAGAAACCGGCGCCGGGAGCATAAGGATCAGGCGAGCCGAGCGCGGTCGGGGAAAGCCCCTTGAGCGGCCGGGTATATTCGGCGGGCGGCTTGGCCGTCACGCCCGCCGGCCACGGCTTGTCGCTCTCGTTCTGCCCCCATTGCGCGACATAATTGTCCTGCACGCGATAGACGGTCGCGCCGTCCCAGTAACGCCCGCGGGCCAGCGCCTTGATGTTGGCGACGTGCACCGGCGCGAACGCGGATGCGAGCTGGATCACTACGCGCCCGCCGTTCGCGAGATCCATCACGATGAGCTCGTCGGCGGGGATCGTCTTCCACGCGCTCGCGGGCGCTTCGTTGACGATATCCGTTGGAGTCTGGAGCTTGGCCGCGGGGGCTGCGGCGGTCAGCAAAGCGGCGGCGGCGATCAAAAGGAGACTTCTCATGTGGCCAATGAACCAGATTCGTCATTCCTGCGAAAGCGGGAACCCAGCTTTTGTTTTCCGGTGGGTCCCCCGTTCGCGGGGACGACGAGAGTGAGAGCGGGGATGACGACAAGTGGGAGCGGGGCTATCGCCCCACGATGTTCACCGCGACCTTGATGCTGCTCGGCTCCGGCGAGCTCGGGCGCGAGTTCACCATCGCCGCCAAGCGGATCGGCTGCCGGATGATCGCCTGCGACCGCTACGCCAACGCCCCGGCGATGCAGATGGCGGACGCTTGCGAGGTCTTCCCGATGCTCGACGGCAAGGCGCTTCGCGCCGCGGTCGAGAAGCATAAACCGGACGTGATCGTCCCCGAGATCGAGGCGATCGACACCGCGACTCTGGCCGAGCTCGAGCATGAAGGCTGGCGCGTCGCGCCGTCGGCAAAGGCCGTGCAGCTGACGATGAACCGCGACGGAATCCGCGACTTCGCGGCGCGCGAGCTCGGGCTCCTGACCTCGAAATACCGCTTCGCCGAGAGCCGCGAGGAGGCGTTCGCCGCGGCGCAGGAGGTCGGGCTTCCGATCGTCGTCAAGCCGGTGATGTCGAGCTCGGGGAAAGGCCAGAGCACCGCCACCACGATCGAGGAGGTCGGCGCGGCGTGGGATTATGCGGTGGAGAAGATGCGCGGCGATCGACCGCGGATCATCGTCGAGGAATTCGTCACCTTCGACAGCGAGATCACCATGCTGACGGTCTCGACCAAGGACGGAGTCCTGTTCTGTCCGCCCGTCGGCCACCGGCAGGATCTCGGCGACTATCGCGAGAGCTGGCAGCCGGCGGCGCTGTCGGAAGGCGCGCTCTTCTCGGCACGCAACCAGGCCCGCAAGGTCGTCGCGGCGCTCGGCGGCCACGGCATCTTCGGAGTCGAATTCTTCATCCGCGGGGAGCAGGCGATCTTCTCGGAGCTGTCGCCGCGGCCGCACGACACCGGCATGGTGACCATGATCTCGCAATTCCCGAATCAGTTCGAGCTGCACCTGCGCGCGATCCTCGGCCTGCCGATCCCCACGATCGAGTTCGCCGGCCCGAGCGCTTCGGCGGTGATCCTCGCCGACCGCGAGTGCGACGATTTCGCCTACGAGGGCGTATCGGAAGCGCTCGCCCTCGGCGCTCCGGGCCATCCCGTCGATCTCAGGATCTTCGCCAAGCCCAACACATTGAAGAACCGGCGCATGGGAGTTGCGCTCGCTCGAGGCGAGACGGCGGAGGACGCGGTCGAACGCGCGAAGTCCGCAGCTTCCCGCGTCCAGATTCGTTATTCGGGCTGAAGGAGAAGCAAATGATCCGGACGGCGTGCATCATCCTGCTGGGCTCGGCGATCCTGGCCGGCTGCGGCAATCAGCAGCAGGCGTCCAACAACACACGCGAAATCAAGATCGTCGGGCCCGAGCAGAAGCAGCTGCACAGCCTCGAC
>DASSOE010000122.1:0-3284 GCA_035700945.1 Sphingomicrobium sp.
TCGGGATCGACGGGATGAGGAAGAACCACACCATGACGATGCCGTGCATGGTGAACAGGCGGTTGTAGAAATCGGGGCTTCCGAGGTCGCCCTGCGGCGTGATGAGCTCGAGCCGGATCAGCGTCGCCGCGATGCCGCCGACGAAGAAGAAGAAGGTGATCCCGGCGAAGTAGAGCAAGGCGATGCGCTTGTGGTCCGTGGTCAGCAGCCACGAGCGAATGCCGACGCTCGCGTTGAGATAGTTTTCGGTTTGCGGCGCGTGCATCAGCTGGCTCCGCTCCGCGCCGGTCCGATGGACTCGATGTAGGTGACGAGTTTCGCGAGATCGTCCTCACTGACCTGCCCCGCGAAGGTGGGCATCACCGGCTCATAGCCGGCGGCGACCTGGCCCTTCGGGTTGAGGATCGAGTCGCGCACATAGCGCTCGTCGGCGATCACCACGCTGCCGTCGGACAGCGGGACCGGGCTTCCGAACACGCCCTCGAGGTGCGGCGCGCGCACCGTCCCGCCGCTCTCGTGGCAGCCGCTGCAGCCGTAGCGGCGGAACAGCTGCTCGCCCTGCGCCGCCAGCGTTTCCTGCCCGTCCTGGTTCCGCAGCCAGGCCGCGAAATCACGCGGGTTCATGACGATTAGCCAGCCGCCCATGTGCGCGTGATCGGTCCCGCAATATTCGGCGCAGAACAGATGGTAGCGGCCGACCTTGTCGGCGCGGAACCACATGGTCTCGTAGCGGCCGGGAACGACGTCCTGCTTGATCCTCAGCGCCGGGATGAAGAAGCTGTGGATCACGTCCTGCGACGCCATCACCAGCCGCACGTCCTGCCCGACGGGCACGTGGAGCTCGTTGATCTCGCGCTGACCGCCGGGGTGCTGCGCCTTCCACATCCACTGCTTGCCGACGATGAAGATCTGCAGCGCGTCGGCGGGCGGGTTGTAGAGGCGCAGGTAGATGGTCGCGCCCCACACCGCCATGCCGACGAAGATCAGCAGCGTCGCCGCGGTCCACGCGACCTCGAACCGCCAGGTCTTCCTGGTCACTCCGCTGCGGTCGGCGTTGCTCCCGTGCCGGTACTTGTTGGAGAAGAACAGCAGCAGGAAGAAGACCAGGCCGGCCGTGAGGACGCCGACGACGAGGAGGATCGCGAAGAGGAAGTTGACGGTGCCGGCGTAGGCGCTCGCCGTCGGCGGCCACCACGGGAAGCCGTGCACCTAGGCCGACCTGCGCCGGAGCGAGAGCAGGGCGACGAGCAGCAGGCAGGCGAGCACCGTCAGCGCCGATCCCCAGCGAACGAGTCGCATCGCCAGCGCCGCCGCGGTGCCCTCGTCGGGGTCGTAGCCGAAGCAGAGCAGGAGCAGGGGGTGGGCAGGGGGCTCCACCTCGTCGCGCGCGGCTTCCGCCACCGCCTGCCTGAGCTGCGCCGGGTCCGGGTTCAACCCGAGCATGTAGCGCGAGATCTTTCCGTCCGGCGTGGTCACGACGAAGCCCGCGGGATGCATGAACTGGCCGCTCGCCTTGTCGTAGCGGTACGGGAAGCCGACCGTGGCGGCGATGCTGCGCACGTCACGCGGTGAGCCGGTGTAGAAGCGAACGCCTTCCGCGCTCTTCAACCGTCGCGCATACATCCCCTGGGCTGCCGCGGCGTCGCGCGCATTCTCGCGCGGGTCGATGCTGATCGTGACGAGGTCGAGGTCGCGTCCGGGCGTGAGCCCCGCGTCGGCGATCGACCGCACCGCGCCGCTCAGCACCAGGCTGCAGAGGTTCTTGCAGCGAAGATATTCGAGCACCAGCACCGCCGGCCGCCCGTCGAGCGCGTTGCCGAGCGTTGCCGGCCGTCCGGATGCGTCGACCAGTCGCGCATTCATCGGAAGCTGCGCTCCGGGATGCTGGTGGAAGGACAGCTGCTGGAAGGTGGCGGGGTCCACCGCCTGCGCGGGCGCCGCCATGACAACAAGGCCGAGGAATAGCGCCGCCGCTCTCACTGTGGCGGGCCCCAGCCTTGCTTCACCGTCTCGTTCATCGCGGCGTCGATGCCCCGCAGTTCCTGTCGCTTCGCTGCTTCGTAGCGCCGCAACTCGAGCTGCGGCGCCGACTCCAGCCGCGGCGCGGGCGGCAGCGCCTTCAGCGGGCCGCGATATTGCTGCTGGACTGCGGGCGGGAGGCCGATCGAGATCGTCAGCAGGACTCCACCGACGAATGCGGCGAGAAGGCAACCGAGCCAGAACGGCAGCCAAGCGGGGACGTCGAGCGGCTCGTAGCGCGAAACCGCCGCGGAATGAGGTGAGCCGTCGCTGTCCGCTCGATCGCCGATCCGCTCCTCCGCTTCCCGATCCGCAGCAACAATGGTCCGGTCCCCACTGCCGTTGCATTTCTTATCCGCCGTCAAGCTGCTTCGCTCACTGCATCCGCTCGCGCAGAAGCTCGACGATGTGCAGCGTCCGGCGGCCGGCGTTGAACTCGATCTGCTCGCGGCAGCTGAACCCGTCGGCAATGACCATGGTCTCGTCGTCGAGCTCGCGCACGCGCGGCAGGAGCACGCGCTCGCCGATCGCCCGTCCGACGTCGAACGTCTCCTTCGCCATGCCGAACGCGCCGGCCATGCCGCAGCAGCCCTGCGGCGGGCGCTCGACCGCGATGCCGAGCCGGTCGAGCAGTAACGCTTCCTTGTCGAAGCCGATCACCGCGTGGTGATGGCAGTGCGCCTGGACGAGCGCGGCGCCGCCCTTGAGGAATGGCGGGAAGCGGTCGACGGCGTCCGCGACGAAATCGGCGATGTAGCGCACGTGCGACGAGAGCCGCTTTGCCTCGCCGCGCTGCGGCATCAGGTTGAGCAGCTCGTCCTTGAACGCCGAGGCGCACGCCGGTTCGAGAACGATGATCGGCGTGCCCGCGTCGATGTCGCCGCGCAGCACCTCGAAGATGCGCTCGAACCTCTGCTTTGCTTTATCGAGGAAGCCCCAGTCGTCGAGCGGCCGGCCGCAGCACAGCGGCTGCGAGGGAATGTTGACGGTAAATCCCGCGCGCTCCAGCAGCTGCGTCGCCGCGATCAGTGTCTCGGGCCGGAAATTGTCATTGAACGTGTCGGGCCAGAGGATCACGCGGCGGCCGGCGTTGCCCTTGGCCTCGCGCTTCGCGAATCCGGCACGGAACGTTTGCCTGGCGAAGCGCGGGATGCGCCGCTTCGGATGCACGCCCGCGAGCGCCTTCGCGAGCGTCGAGAAGGGCGCGGTCTGCGTGAAGAAGTTGACGACGCCCGGCGCGAACGACGCGAGGCGCGCCCAGCGAT
>DASSOE010000123.1:0-5319 GCA_035700945.1 Sphingomicrobium sp.
CCGGGCGGCGACGCCGAGGAGAACGTCCGCATCGGCAAGGAAGGCGTGCCGATCTACATCAGCTATCTGACCGCGCGCCCGGACGGCGAGACGATCGCCTTCGCCGACGACGTGTACAAGCTGGACGGGACGAGCGGCGGCGGCAGCGACAAAGCGGTCGCGACCGCGTCAGCGGGGAAGAAGTAGCCGCTGCGTCCTCAGTGGCAGCTTCAGGATGCGGCCGGGCGACACCTCCAATCGGGATAGACCGTGCTTCATAACAGGGAACCAAGCGGCGTCCACGACGGCAGTGACAGCGAAGAGCCGCGGGGCGCCGGGAACGAGGCCGCCATCCCCGGCAGCGCGCTGCCTTAGGAGATATCCGCTTTCCACCCATTCCTGCCGCTGGTGGCGGAGTGGCAGCTTTGGACCCATTCGGGACACTAGCGATTCGCGCCAAATCACCGACTGACGAGATTTTGCGGTTGCCAAAAAACACGGATCGCGCATCATCTTTCATCGGAGAACCTAAATGCGCTAGAGGCGTTTGAGCGGTGAACGTAGTTTAGGAAAAGCTTAGCCGTCGGTTGCCCATGCCTGCCAGAATCCTGATTGTCGAAGATGAAATGCTCGTCGCGTACGAGCTCGAAAGCGTCCTGGAGGATCTAGGGCACGAACCCGTGGGCATCGTTCCCGATGTGCACGCGGCCGAGCTCTATTTCGACGAGGAGGTCGACCTCGCGCTGGTTGATCTCAACCTTCGCGATGGCCTGACCGGCCCCCAGATCGGAGAGCGGCTGGGTGAGCGCGGAGTGACAGTGGTCTTCATCACCGCCAACCCGTCGCTTCTCGGCAAGGGCATTGCCGGTGCAATCGGGGTGATCACAAAGCCGACCGACATGGACACCGTGAAGGCTGCCGTGGAATATGCGCTCGGCGTGCGCGAAGGCCGGTCGGTTCGCCCTCCAGCAGCGCTCCAGCTATTCGGCTAAGGCCCCCGGACGAGCCGGACAAGTTCGACCCGGACGGTGACGAGAAGACCCGCGGGTAGCCAATCCCGCTCGATCGCACCGCCCAGCTGCCGGACGATGCTCAGCTCGGTAAGCATGGTTCCAAAGCCGGTCTGCCCGGGAGGGCCAGCGATTTGCGGGCCGCCGCGTTCCTCCCAGCGAAGGTCGACCCGCCCGTCCTTCACGGTCGTCGTCAAGTCGACCTGGCCGTCTGCGACACTCAACGCTCCATATTTGCTGGCGTTGGTCGCGAGCTCGTGGACCAGGAGCGCCATTGGCGTTGCCCCGCGATCGTCGACCGCGACGTCTTCTCCGGAAATGCTGATCCGTCCTTCCGCCAGCGCCGGATAAGGCGCAAGAATTTCGCGGATCACCCCGTGGAGCCGATTGGGGAAGCGCTGAGGAGCCGAATGGCTGCTGTGCGGGCGAACGAACTCATGGGCGCGGCCAAGCGCTGCCACTCGCTCCTGAAGCTGCCGGGCAAACTGCTTCTGATCGGGCTGGTTGCGCGCGGAGAGGCCAATCAACCCTCCGATAACCGCGAAGATGTTCTTGATCCGATGGCTGAGCTCGCGGCTGAGGATTTCGTTTTGCCGCGCCGTCTCCTTGGTATCGTGAATGTCGGTGCAAGTGCCGATCCAGCGGATGATTTTACCCTGTTCGTCCCGCATCGGCATCGCTCGGCCGAGCGTCCAGCGATACTCGCCGCTGTGGTGTCGAAGACGATATTCGATCTCGTAAGGCTCGCCGCTGGCAAGGCTTTGCCGCCATCTTTCCCACGCTTGCTCCTGGTCCTCGGGGTGGAACATCCCGTTCCAGCCTTCGCCGTCGGTCGAGCCCGCGGGCACGCCGGTGAACTCGTACCAGCGGGCGTTGTAGTAATCGTGATATCCGTCGGGCAGCGTCGACCACACCATGTGCGGAAGCGCATCGGCCAGAGTCTCGAAACGCGCGTCGCTCTCTCGCAGAGCGTCTTTGGTCGCGATCAGCTCGGCTTCGAGCATTCTAGTGGGCACGTAGACCTCCGTTGGCCAAGCTGCGCATCGCTTCTGACAAGGGTGCAAGCAGCAGTAAAGCCATCTATTTGGAACCACTTACTTGGGGTGCGCGCATGTGCGGGAAGCGCAATGTCCGCTCTCCACCCAATCCTGCCAGTGGCCGCCGGAGGAACGCCTACGTCCTGACCAGAATTTCGACGCGGTCGGCCGGGACGTCGAACAGAGCGGCGATCTGGCGGCGATATTGGTCCAGACGCTCGCCCCGGCTGACTTCGGGCTGACCCGCCGAAGGTGCGGCGTCCGCAGACTGGGCCTCTGGACCGTCGTCGCCGGTCATCAGTTGCGTCCAGCTGACTTCGAGCGCCTTTTCCAGCTCCAACATCACTTCCATGCGGGGCATCACCCCGTTCTCTTCCCAATTGTGCACCGCTGTCGGGCTGACACCCACCCGACGCGCCAGGTCGGACTTGGTGAGGACGGCGAGCTCGCGAAAGTGCTTGATCTGGCGGCCTATGCGTCGTGCCCTGCTCATGATCCGTCCTCCATTGTGGAAATCCACATCGTGTTTAAACTAAAGTTTCAATTGAAACAATAGTTCAAAGATCATGGCGCGACTGCTAAATCAGCCGGCAGAAGGGCGGCGGGTTTTTTGCCCCGCAGACATCGGGCCTGGTGTGCGACGTTTTCCAATAATTGATGAGGCCGAGCTTGTTCGCCACCGCGGGGAAGCCCGGATCGTACAGGACTCCGCGCATGCTTTGGTTCCACAACAGCCACGGTCTGTCGCCCAATATCGCCAACGCCTCATGGTTCGCGCCCAGCGCCCCCAGCAGCGCCACGACCCGGGCACTCCGCTTGTCCAGGGGCAGTGCGAGGAGCTGCTGGACAGCCTTCGACTTCGCCTGTGGATTGCGCGACGCCAAGGCCTGGTACGCCGCCAACGAAGCGGCACGGCTGTCTTCCGCCATCTGGATCTGTGGACTGCGAAGACCGGCGATCGCGGCGGCGTAGTCGCCTGTTTCCATGCCGTCGCTGTACGCGATCCATTCGTCCATGGTCGGATCCGTGGTGAGATCGATCGCCGCGGCGAAGTGCGCCTTAGCCTCCTCGGCCCTGCTCGCGGCCAGCAGGACCTCCGCCAAGGCGACCTGCGAATCAGGCCAGAGGGCGAGCATGTCGATGGCGGCATTTTGCTGTTCGATCGCATCATCGAGACGGCCCACCTTTTGCAACATCCACCCGTAGCCGTAATGCTCGCATCCGCAGTCGAGCGGCTTGGCTGCGATCGCGGCCTTATACAGCGCCTCTTGGCCCGCCCAATCGTGCTGGTCCTTCATCAGGTACGTCTTGCGATCCAGGGCTTCGCTGTTCTTCGGGTCGAGCGCGAGCGCCTTTTCTGCGGCCTCCATCCCCGCGGCGCGATACTTTTCGGAGCGCTCGGGGTCAGACTCGAACTGGGCAGCCTGCATGTAGCCGGTCTGGACCGCCGACCATCCCCACGAAAAATCGGGAAGGGCAGCGACCACGCGCTGCGCGGGAAGCAGGGTCTTGGTCCCCCCGTAGGCCCAGGATTGCTGACAATATTGCATGTAGTCCTTGAGCACCGAATCCGGCAGCGGCCGGCGATAGGTCGCCGCACCCGACAAGCCGCAGCGGACGACGATGCCGGCATCCACCGCGATCCTGTGAGGAATCTTCGAGACCTGGTCGGCGGCGTAGTCGATGCTGTCGGACCAAAGGATCGCGCCGGAACGCTCGTTCGTGAGGCGCGTAATGACGCGAATCGAGTCACCGACGCGGTGAATCGTCCCGCCGAGCGCATAAGCGGGCGCCGATCCGGGCGGAGGGACCGCGGCGGTCGAAACGCCGATGACGCCGTCGGCATTGAACGCGGCGGTTACCTCGGCGCTGACGGCATCGCGCATGGTTGCGGGCAGGTCCGGCGACAAGGTCTGGAAGCCGGCGAGGCGCACCATCATGCTGTGCGCCGCGGCCCCGGGTGGCCGAAGCAGCCACCACGCCCCTGCAGCCATCACCAGCAGGAGCAGGCCGGCGGCGGCCGCGATCCATGCCGGTCGTCGAGACAAGGATACCGTGCGGCGGCGCGCCGGCCGGGCGGCTGTCGGGGCGGCCGGTTCCGCGTCCGAAAGCCGGCCGATGCGCCCGACCAGCGAATCGATCGAACGGTCCCATCCGTCGAACGCGTCGATCCACTGGCGGGTCGAAAGCTCATAGGCGAAGGCGTCGCTCGGCTCGACGTCCTCGATGCGGAGCGCCATCACGGGCACGTGGTAGCGGCTGGCGAGCGACAGCTCCTTCTTGATCTCGTCGCTGTTGTTGGCGGCCTCGGAGAAGACCAGGACCATCGCGCCGGCATCGCGGATCGCATGGACGATCGCTTCCTGGTAATTCTCGCCCGGCTCGACGTCGCGCGTCGAGATCCAGCAGATCGTTCCGCGGCGCTCAATCGCGTTGCACACCGACAGCGCCTGCTTGCGGTCCGCCGTCGCGTAGCTGACGAAGACCGATCGGCCGAGGCCGCTTTGTTCGGGCGTCGCTGGCGTCAACTCTTTCACGGGCGGCCCCCTGCCGTCGCCAGAGCTTAAGGGGCTTCGGAATGGATGAGAAGCTCAAACGGCAAGCAGGGCCGCCATCGGCTTTCCGCCGATCGGCGGTCACCGCTTGTAAAGGGTTCCGGCTGTACGCCCGTACGCGACCTTTTCGGGGAGGCAGCGATGAAGCCGTACATCATCGGTGCGATATGCGTGTGGTTCGTATGCGGCATCACCGGCGCCGTGATGCTCGGCCAGCAGCGCGTCGACGTCCCGACGATATCCGGCGGGCCGATCAGCTTGTGGAAAGGCCTCAACAAGCCGATCGACAAGTAAGGAGGAGCGCCGTCCCCTGCGGCCAAGCTCTCCACCATTGCGGACAGTGGACCGACTGCCGTAAACGCGCGTCATGGCTATCCCGAGCCTCCACGAGTTCATCCGCGAGCTCGAGGCGACGCGGACCTATTTCAGCCTGACCTCGGTCCGCGAAGGCGCGGTCATGGTCGAAGTCGCGCTCGTCGACGAGCGCTGGGAGATCGAATTTTTCGAGGACAGGAATCCCGAGATCGAAATCTACCGCAGCGACGGGACGATCTTCGGGGCGGACAAGCTGGCCGAGCTTCGCGAGCGGATCAGCAGCTAGTGAGGTCTGATGCGCGCTTGGTTTGAAGAGCGGTACCTGGACCTGCTCGGGTCGATCTACATCTACAACGAGCACCGGGGATATACGGCGATCGACCGCGTGCTCGACGCGGTACGGGCGCGCTGGCCGGACGACGC
>DASSOE010000124.1:0-22548 GCA_035700945.1 Sphingomicrobium sp.
GCCCTGCGCGAGCGAATAAGCGTACGGCGCGGCGGTCTCCGGCTCGGCACCGATTACCTTCACCTCCGGACGGCGGGCCTTGATGGCGCTTCCGACGCCGGTGATCAGGCCGCCGCCGCCGATAGCAGCGATGACCGTGCGCACTTCGGGTAAATCCTCGAAAATCTCGAGCCCCATCGTCCCGTGGCCAGCGATGAAATCGTGATTGTCGAACGGGTGAACGAAGGTTCCGTCGAGCCCTTCGAAGCTGTGCGTCTCCGCCGCCTTCCACGCGTCCTGGTACGAGACCGGGACGATGGTCGCGCCGAGCGCGCGCATTCTGTCGAGCTTGGTCTGGGGCGCGGTTTCGATTGCGACGACGGTCGCCGGGATGCCGAACTGCCGTGCCGCGTAGGCGACGCCCTGCCCGGCATTGCCGGCGCTGATCGTCCACACGCCCTTGGCCCGCTGCTCGTCGGACAGGCAGGCGACGGCGTTGGTCGCGCCGCGAATCTTGTAGGCGTTGGTCGGCTGCAGGTTTTCGAGCTTGAGCCAGACCTCCGGCGCGCCCGATCCGAGGTCGAGCCTCACGAGCGGCGTGCGAATGACCGTACCGGCGACGCGTTCGCGCGCCTGCTCGATGTCCTCGATCGCGATCGGCCGCACCGGTTCGATCATGCGCGCCCTCTCCTCGGACACCCACCTAGCATGCCAAGCCGTCATTGCGAGCGGAGCGAAGCAATCCCGCGGCGCAAACTGGATTGCTTCGTCGCTTCGCTCCTCGCAATGACGCCGTCGAGGTGAATCGATGAAGACCCTGCAGCTCCTTAATTACGAACGCGACCGCTGGATTGCCGGCGACGGCGCCGTCGAGATCCCGAGCGCGATCGACGGTGCGCCCGTCGCAATGACGGGCTCCGGCGGTCTCGATTTCGGCGCCATGCTCCGCCACGCCCGCGATGTCGGCGGCCCGGCCTTGCGCAAGCTGACGTTCCATGAGCGCGCACGAATGCTGAAGGCTCTCGGCCTCGCGATCATGGCGCGCAAGGAGGAGCTGTACGAGCTCAACTACCAGACCGGCGCGACGCGCAAGGACGGGTGGATCGACATCGAGGGCGGCGCCGGCACGCTTTTCTCCTTTTCGTCGAAGGGACGCCGCGAGCTTCCCGACGCGCACGTCCTCCTCGACGGACAGCTCGAAGGGCTGTCGAAAAACGGCACCTTCGTCGGCCAGCACATCTACACGCCGCTCCAAGGGGCGGCGGTGCACATCAACGCCTTCAATTTCCCCGTCTGGGGAATGCTCGAAAAGCTCGCGCCGACCCTGCTCGCGGGCGTGCCGGCGATCGTGAAGCCCGCATCCGCAACCGCCTATCTCGCCGAGGCAGCGTTCCGGGTGATGATCGAGGCCGACGTGCTTCCTCCAGGCGCGATCCAGCTGATCGTCGGCGGAGTCGGAGACCTGTTCGATCACCTGACGGGGCAGGACATGGTCAGCTTCACCGGCTCGGCGCACACCGCCCTGAAACTGAAGTCGCATCCGACTGTCCTTCGCGAATCGGTCAGGTTCGTCGCGGAGCAGGACAGTCTCAACGCGTCTTTGCTCGGCCCCGATGCGGCGCCCGGAACGCCCGAGTTCGACCTGTTCGTGCACGAAGTCGCGACCGAGATGACGGTCAAGGCTGGCCAGAAATGCACCGCGATCCGACGCGCGATGGCGCCGGCCCAGCATCTCGACGCGGTGGAGCGGGCGCTGGCCGAGCGGCTCGCGAAGACCAAGGTCGGCGATCCGCGCGTGGAGGACACGCGCATGGGTGCGCTGGTCAGCGTCAGCCAGCGCGACGACGTGCGCGACCGCATCCGCGAGCTCGAGACGGCGGGCGCTCGCATTGTCGCCGGCGACCCCGATGCCGAGCCGCCGATCGCGGGCGGCGCCTTCCTGCCGCCGGTGCTTCTGCGGACGGACCATCCATGGCAGACCGCCGCCGTACACGACTGCGAGCCGTTCGGCCCGGTCTCGACCATCATGCCGTACAAGGACATCGCCGACGCTATCGCGCTTGCGAACCGCGGCCGCGGCAGCCTCGTGCTGTCGATGTTCAGCCACTCACCGGAAGCCGCGCGCGAGTTCGTCCAGGGAGCGGCCGCCTATCATGGGCGTATGCTGGTGCTGAACCGCGACAATGCGGCGGAAAGCACCGGACACGGCTCGCCGTTGCCGGTTCTCGTCCACGGCGGCCCCGGCCGCGCCGGCGGAAGCGAGGAGATGGGCGGAGTCCGCGGCGTCAAGCATTACATGCAGCGCACCGCGCTCCAGTCGACGCCCGCGATGATCGCAGCGATCACCGAGCAATATGTGCCCGGCGCCCCCAAGCACGTGATCGAGGTCCACCCATTCCGGCTCAAGATGAGCGAGATGGAGATCGGCGACACATGGAAAACGGAAAGCCGAACGGTGACCCTCGAGGACATCGAGCATTTCGCCGAATTCACGGGCGACAAGTTCTACGCCCACATGGACGAGGAAGCCGCGAAAGCCTCGCCCATCTTCGAGGGGCGCGTCGCCCACGGCTATCTGTTGCTGAGCTTCGCCGCGGGCCTCTTCGTCGATCCCGATCCCGGACCGGTGCTGGCCAACACGGGGCTGGAGAACCTGCGCTTCCTGACGCCGGTCTATCCCGGCGATTCCGTCAGGGTGGAGCTGACCGTCCGCTCGAAATCGCTGAAGAGCGACGAGACCGGCGTGGTGCGCTGGGCGGTGGAGGTCTTCAACCAGCGTGACGAGCTGGTCGCGACCTACGACCTGCTGACAGAAAACCTGCCCTGAGCGGAGCAACCGCGCGAACGGCCGTTCGTTTCATTTTCGGGTTTCCTTTGAGGAGAGCGACGATGAAAGTCAGCGAAGTGATGACGCGCGACGTCCAGACGGTGCGTCCCGACCAGCGCGTGCAGGATGCCGCGTCCTTCATGCTCAGCGCGGACGCGGGATCGATCCCCGTCACCGATGGCGAACGGCTGATCGGCATGATCACCGACCGCGACATTGCGGTGCGCGGCGTGGCGAAAGGCTACGGCCCCGACACGCCGGTGCGCGAACTGATGACCGACGACGTCATCTGCGCGCGCGACAGCGACGATGTCGAAGATATCGCGAGCAAGATGAGCGAGGCGCAGGTGCGCCGCCTGCCGGTGATCGACGAGCAGGAGCGGCTGTGCGGGATCGTCAGCCTCGGCGACCTCAGCCGCGAGGCGGACGACGACTGCGCCAGCGAGGCACTGGAGGGCGTCAGCGAGCCCGGCGGCAAGCACCAGCAGTAAGCTGTGCCCCGCGAAGGCCCGCAGCCCAGGAGCCCCCAGAGGTATTTCGACTGAGTGGGATCCGGCTGCCGCCCGGCTGGGCCCCGGCCTTCGCCGGGGTACAGGTCAGCGCGCGATTTCCTTGATCGCCCGGTCGACGAGCTTGGCGTCGGTCGAGGCGTCGTGGCGCTCGGCGATGATCCTTGCCGCCGCCTTCGCCGCGGCGTCCGCGGCGGCCGCGCGCAGTTGGTCGACCGCGGCGCGTTCCTCGGCCGCGATCTTGTCTTCGGCCATGCGCGAACGGCGCTCGATCAGCGCCTCGGCATCCGTCTTCGCCTTGGCGACGATCTGACCGGCCTCCTGGCGCGCGCGCTCGAGCAGAGCCTCGCGGTCCTTGTCGACCGACGCCGCCTTCTGCTCATATTCGGCCCTCAGCGCCTCGGCTTCCTTTCGCAGCGCCTCCGCCTCGGCGAGCTGGTCGCGGATCAGCGCGATCTTCGAATCGAGCGCGCGCCCGATCGCGCCCGGCACCTTCTTCCAGATGAGCAGCGCGAACACGGCGAGCATCGCCACCGCGACCCAGCCGGCGGGATTGAGCCCGAGATAGGTCGGCTCCGCGTGCTCGGGGGCCGCCGGCTGGTGGACTTCGGCCTGGATAATCAGCTCAGACATTGAGCTCCGCCTTCACCGCGGAAGCGGCGTCCTTCTTGTCGACGGTGATTCCGGCGAGCCGCCGGACCATCTCCTGTGTGGCTTCCGCCGCAACCGATTCGATCTCCGCGCGCGCAGCCGCGATGGCGTCGCGGATCTGTCCTTCGGCCGATTCGACCTTGAGGTTGATCTTGTCGCCCGCCTCTTTGACCCGCGCCTCCGTCTCGCGCGCGCTCTCGGCCTTGGCTTCCTGAGCGATGCGTGCAGCGTCGGCGCGTGCCGAATCCATCCGCGCACGCCAGGCAGCCTCGGTCTCGTCGGCAGCCGCCCGCGCCTGCTGCGCAGCCTCGAGATCGCCCGAGATGCGCTGCTCGCGCGCATCCACGGTCGCCTGGATCTTGGGGACCATGCCCCGGGCAATCACGAAAAAGATGAAGCCGAGCCCGATCGCCAGCCACAGGAGCTGCGACGGGAAGACTTCGGCAAGCTGCGACAGCTGAGGCATGGCGGGTCTGAACGATCCTTAGATCGCGTAGAGGATGATCATCGCGACGGCGAACGCCATCAGGCCGAGAAGCTCGGCGGCAGCGAAGCCGATGAACAGACGGCCCTGCTGGCTGTCGGCCGCGGCGGGGTTGCGCAGCGAGCTCTGGAGGAACGAGCCGAACACGTAGCCGACGCCGATCGAAGCGGCGCCGACGCCGATCGCCGCGAGACCGGCGCCGATGACCTTGGCTGAAGCGAGATCCATGATGTGAACTCCTTATGTGGAACTGGTGGTTAGTGAAGGTTGACCGCGTCGTTGATGTAAAGCGCGGTGAGGATCGCGAACACGTAGGCCTGGATCGCCGCGACCAGCAGCTCCAGGATGTTGATGAACGCGACGAACAGAAAGGCGAGGACCGAAACGAAGATCCCGCCGCCCGAGGCGTTGAAGCCCTGGACGATGAAATTACCGAAGATGTCGACGAGAATATGCCCGGCGAACATTGCGATGAAGGGCCTCAGGCCAAGGCTGAAAGGCCGCACCAGGAACGAGATGAACTCGATCGGGAACAGCAGCACCTTGCCGATCCAGTGCACCCCCGGCGGCGCGAACAGCGAGAAGAAATGCAGCCCGTGCTTCCAGAAGCCGACCCCGAGCACGATCGCGAAGCTGATCAGCGACATCACGCCGGTGATCGTGAACTGGCTGGTGACGGTGAACGGATGAACGCCGGCGGCGGCAAAGGGCATGTTGCCCATCAGGTTGGCGAACAGCAGGAAGACGAAGGCGGTGAACACCCACGGGAGGTACTTCTTGCCTTCCGGGCCGATGCTCGCCTGGACCATGTCGTCGACGAACCCGATCAGCCCCTCGACCATGACCTGCCAGCGGCCGGGGACGAGCTCGCGCCTCATCCCACCCATCATGAAGACATAGATCGTTCCAAGGACGATCAGCATCCACAACGCGCTGTTGGTGAAGACGAACGGATTGCTCTCGTGGAACGAACCGAAGATCGGCTCGATCACGAACTGGTGCATCGGGTCGATTTTGGCTTCGGCAGCCACGCGTCCTAATCCCTGTTCCTCAAGCGTCCGGCCGACGGCCGGACGGGTTGTTTGCAATCCGAAAGACGTTCCAGACGCCGACCGCGAAGCCCGCGAACAGCATCGCCAACATCAGCCACGGCTTCGTTCCCAACATCTTGTCGAGCACGAAGCCGATGATGAACCCGCCCGCGGGAGCACCGACGAGGTTGCTCAGCACCGCCTGGCCTGCCCGATAGCTCACATCGGGCATCCGCCGCCGGTTCCGCCTGTCTTCCTCCTGCTGCAAACGGTCGAGCCGCTCATCGAGCGATTCGAGCCGTGCGTCTGGTGGAAGCTTCGGGACCTCGTCGCTGCCGTCCTCGGCCATGTCTCTCTCCTGTGCGTCGCCCCCGCCGAGAAACTCATGGGGCCAGGCAAGGACGAGGAACATGGCGGAAAGCGTCACCGCCAAGGCGCGGCCCCTTTATGAACCGGAGTTTAGATAGTCAACCGCAGGCAACGGCTGTAGGCCCGGGCGCGTGAAGACCTCACGCAAGCTGATCGCCACGCTCCTGTTTGCCGGCTCCGCACCGCTCCACGCGGCGCCGGCCAGTCACGCCAGCGTAGCGAAGCCCTACACCACCCTCGCGACGAGCGAGCTCCTCGATTTCCGCTACAGCTTCCCAACGATCGTCGGCACCTACCCTGCCCTGCTGGCGAAAATCCGCGGCGACCAGGATGGGCAATACCGGGAAGCGCTGGATACGGCGCAAGCGGACTTGGAGGCGCGGAAGGGTCAGGATTTCCCGTTCCATCAGCATGAGTTCTGGCGAGACTGGACCGTTGCCGGCAATGCGTTTCCGCTCCTCTCGCTGCAATCCCACGTCGATGACTTCACCGGGGGCGCGCATGGAAATCATTACTCGTCCGCCATGCTGTGGGACGAAAAGCGCGACACCCAAGTCGATCTCGACGGCTTATTTGGCGGTTCGGCAAAGCTCTGGAAGCAAATCCAGCCGGAATATTGCCGCAAGCTCGATGAGGAGCGTCGCCGTCGCAAGACAGATTCGGTCGGCTGCCCGGAGCTCAAGGATCTGACCATCGTTCCGGACGACAGCGATTTCAATTTTGCGTTCGACAGCCTGCGGATCATCGCGGACCCCTATGTGGCGGGGAGCTACGCGGAAGGCGCATATGTCATTTCCCTCCCGGTCACGGCAACGATGCTGGAGTCGATCGAACCCGATTACCGCGGCGCGTTCGAAGCTCAGCGGCAGTAATCGGGAAGCGGCACCGGCTGCCCTGCGGCGTGCCGGCGCCACACCCGGTCGTTCAGCATATAGGCCTCGCCCGCCGCGAGTTCCGAGAAGAGCTGGCACGCTGTCGCCAGCCCCACCACCTCGGGCGTCACATTACGCCGCGAGGCGAGGCCGATGTAGAGGTTGCGGCGGCGGATGTTGATCGCCGAGACCTGGCGCTGCACTTCCGCAGAGACGTTGCCGGCCGCGGCCATGTAGCCGTCATAGCGTTCGCCGACCTGGCCGGCCTGGATCGCCTGGCTGAGGGCCGGCGACTGGGCGGCAGCTGGAGCGGCGGCCAGGCCGCACGCCGCGACCAGGACAGGGATCCGCTTCATGGCCTCGTCGGCGCCGGCGGGAAGGCTTCCGGGTTCTGCTGGATCATCTGCTGCACGTCGGGCTGGAGCCGGACCACGACCTGCTGGCTGATGTTCACGTTGAGGTTGATGTCGATCGGCTTCTCGGGCGCCTTGACCGTGATGCAGCCGGTCAGCGGCAACGCGGCGGCGACGCCGGCCGCCAGTTGCGCGGCTCTCGTCCATGCTTTTCTCACTGGGTTCCTCCGGGTGGTGGTGGCTGGATTGGCGGCTGTGTCGGGGCAGCCGGCTCGGTGGTCTGCTCCTCGTTCTTGGTGGTGCTCACTTCGACCTTGAGCGCCGGCGAATCGATCGGGAACGGCATCACCGGCGCGATCACCTGGGTCGGGTCCTTGAACGCCTTGGCCATCTGGATGAGCGCGCGGAATGGCCCGTTGATGTTGAGGTTCAGCCGGATCGGGATCTGCGAGAAGACATTGCGGACGAGCCCGGCAACGAAGCCGTGGGTCTCGCCGAGCGAAACGCCGTCGATGGTCATGGCAGTCGCGAATTCGCCGGCGAGGTCGCCGTTCAGGCGGACGACCATGGTTTTGTACTTGATGTTGCTGAGCAGGTCGAAGACGATGCCGGTGGCGAGCCCCTCCGGCTTCGTGCCGCTGTACCTGAGCTCGCCTCCGGGCGGGCGCGAGTCGAGCCGACCGCCAACGATCCGGCCGCCGCTCTCGTCGAAAATCATCGGCAGCACGCCGTCAAAGGTGCCGGTAATCTCGATACCCTGGAAGCCGAGGCTGTCGACGAACTTCTTCGCGTCGAAACCCTGCAGCTCGAACGTCAGCCGCTTCGCGCTCGGGCTTCCGAAGTTGAGCACCGTTTCGTGCAGGATCAGGCGCCCGCCCATGAACGGCCACTCGCCGCGCTCCACCTTCACGAGGTTGTTGGGCAGCAGCTGGTACCGGATCGCGCCGTTCGCGACGACGATGCCGGCGTTGATCGACTTGACGGTCGCGAGCTGACCGGGCGCGGTCGTCATCTCCAGCAGGTTGGTGAAATGGATGTTCGTGCTGAGGCCGGTGACAGGGCCGAACGGCGCGGCGAGGTCCATGTTCGCGGTCGCGAAGTCGCCGGTGGAGGTGACTTGGCCGCCGGAGCTCCAGTTGATCCTGCCCTGCCCCGTGACTGTCCCGTTGACCAGCGCGACGACGCCTTCCGTGAGCCGCGTCAGCTCCTCCGGCTGGAAGTTGGGCCCAAAGGTCAGTCCGGGCACGTCGAGGAGCGCATGGCCGGCGCCAGTCGACAGCCGGTGCTCGATGTCGACGTTCGTGACGAGGGTGCCGCTGTCGGGATGATGGAGCGACCCGTCAGCGCGGACGAAATCGTCGCCGATCGTCATATGAACGTCACTGCTGCGCAGCGGATAGAAGCGCGGGTCGGGCGCCCGATCGGAGAGGGTGAGCCCGCCATCGACGCTGAGCGTCCTTCCGCGATAATTCCACTTCCCGCTCGCGTCGCTGATGAGCAGCGGGACCGCGCCGATGGTCGCCTTTGCTCCGCTGAAATTGCCGCTCAGAGTCGAGCCGGCGAAGCTGCCGGTGAGCCGGGACGCGTCGAACACGAGCGGCGACGCGGATTTGCCGAGCCGCAGCGCGAGGCTGTTGAACGCGAACTGCTTGCCCGTGATCTGTCCGTTCGACGCGGTGAGATGGAACGGCGAACTGCCGAGGCGGCCGTTCAGCACGGGTCCGTTGATGCGCGCACTGGCGGTCACGGGGCCGCCGTCGCGCTTGTACACGATCGCCGGTCCGATCGGGCACACCGGGAGGCGTGTCGGCCCGAGCTGCAGGCTGCTCATCTGGAGAGCCTGGAAGCTGACGACGGCGCAGCCGGTGCCCACCGCGAATGCGCCGCCGGGGCCGAATCGCCCGTCGATGGGAAGGCGCAGCGCCCTCACCCGGCCGTTCGGGAAGGAACCGTCGAGAAGGGCCACAGTGCTCACAGCGGTGGAGCCTCCCGGCCCGGGACCGAAGCGGATCGGCGCGAGCGTCAGGCGCTGGCCGCCCGCGCTGTACGGCGCCAGATTGGCAACCCCGCTCAGCGGCGCTCCGGGTCGCGGCTGCCTCAGCGTCACCGTGCCCTTTGGCAGCCCGCCTCCGCCCATCGCGATCGTGCCGTCGATCCGAAGCGCGTAGCTGGGCCAGTAATAAGTGACGCCGCTTCCGCCCGAGATGTTCGCGCGGGCGCCGTTGAGGCCGACGATGTTCGCGTCGGTAATCCGCGCCCCGCCGCCGCCGGGGAAATTCACCAGCGTGATGTGACCGCCGATGTTGAACCGCTTTGCGGTCTGGCTGAGCGCATTGGCGATGCTCGTCGCGACCGGGCCGATCGGCGTCCCGGACGCGGCCTTCAGCGGCCCGACGACGCCGGCGATCATCGACGGATCGAGCGTCGAATTGTCCGCCGCGAACCCGCCGAGCATCGTGAAGGTGCCGGCGCTGAGTCCGAGACGGTAACGTCCGTCGAGCCGCGTCCGGTCAGCGTAGATGGTGCCAAGGCGCGACTTCTGGGCGGCAACCTTCACCTGCCCGTGGACGTCGGCCAGCGAGCCTTCGTAGGTGAGCTCGCCGTTGAAGGCGGCGAGGCCGTTCGCGCCCGCGACGAGCTGCTCGATCGCCATGCGCCCGCTTCCGTCCACGTTCGTGAACGCTTCGTTGAAGGTCGCCTTGGCGTCGAACCGCGGCGATTGCACGAGGAAGTGGCTGGCCGGGCAAGCGAAGCGGTCGAGCGCCACCGGCCCTTCGACCTTCGGGTGCCGGGCGACGACGGCAAGCGCGAGATTGGCATGGAGGCCGACCGCGGTGCAGCGCCCCGGAGTCAGCCGCGGGCTGGCCAGCGCCACGCGCCCCTTGAACCCGCCGCTCAGCTTGCCGTTCCCTTGCAGGGCCATGCCAACGGGGCCGAACGGCGTCGCGAGCGAGATACTGCTGTCGGCGATGTCGACCGCGAAATCGGGCAGCGCGAACGGTTTGCCGGACGGCGGGGGCATCAATTTGTCGATCTGACCCCAGCTGATGCGACCGTTGACCAGGCGCCCGCGCAGCCGGACGCCGCGGGCGACGATGCGGTACACCTCGAAGCTGCCGTCGAGCTTGAGGCGGGTCTGGATCTTGGCAAACCGGGCGGTGAGGTCGGGGTGGTCGGGATCGCCGATCACGAGGTTGCTCACCTGCTGCGTGCGGAAGCCGACCTCGTCGAGATGGTAGCTGCCCTGGACGCCGCGGTTCTCGAGCTCGTGCTCGATAAACCGCGTCGCGATCGGCCGCCGCCCGATCCACACGACGATGAGCACCACCACGAGCAGCGCCAGCAGGCCGAGCCCGCCATAGAGGGCGACGCGCGCCCACAGCGGGCGGCGACGGACGATCACCCGCTCCTGGTCTGCCCGGTCGAGCCCCTCGTCTCGCGTCCGCTGGTCCATCAGCCGTTCTAACCCGCGCGGACCATCACCGTTCCAGAGGCGGCATGACCCCTTCCTTCCGCGCTGCTGCTGTGGTCTAGTCGCAACTGCTCGGACGGGTCGCAACAGGAAGCGGCATGAACGAACACGCCAGCGTCGATCGCGAGGAGACTTCAGCAGGGCACCGCGCGCGGCTTCGCAAGCGCTTGCTCGAAGCAGGCCCCGACGGTTTCCTCGATTACGAGCTGGTCGAATACCTGCTCGCGTTGACCAAACCGCGCGTCGATACCAAGCCCGAGGCGAAGCGGCTGATTGAGCTGTTCGGCGGAGTCGGGCCTCTATTATCGGCGAGCACCGAGGTGCTTCGGCGCGAGAGACTCACCGACGCGACCATTGCGGCGCTCAAGATCGCGGAAGCGACGGCGCTGAGGCTGCTCGAGACCAGGATCGAGCAGCAGCCGATCCTCTCGAGCTGGGACGCGCTCGGCGATTATCTCCACGCGACCATGGCGCACCGGCGGACCGAGGAAGTGCGGATCCTGTTCCTCAACGCCAAGAACATGCTCATTGCCAATGAAGCCCTGTGGCAGGGCTCGGTCGACGAAGCCTCGGTCCACGTCCGCGAAGTCATTGCCCGCGCCATCGCTCTGGGCGCCACCGCGATCATCATCGTCCACAACCACCCGAGCGGCGATCCGGCGCCGTCGAGCCAGGACATCCGCCTGACCCGCGACCTCGTCGAGGCGGGGCGGCACATGAAGGTGACGGTGCACGATCACGTGATCGTCGGCGCGGCAGGGCGCACGAGCATGCGGGCGATAGGGCTGATTTAGAGAGCCAGCGACCAGCGCGCGATTTTCTCTTCCGCTGTGCCGAGCGGGACTAACCGCTGCGAAATTTCATGCCGCGCGCTTCGAGCATGGACTTCCAGAACGGCTTGTCCGCATTCGATTCGAGCGCCGCTTCGACCCGCTGGAGCTGCGGGATGTACCGTTTGAGCGTGGTCTCGACGCCGCGTTTCAGCGTCATCTGTGCCGAGGGACAACCGCCGCAGGCGCCACTCATCCGAACCTTGGCCACGCCGTCGCGATAGCTGAGGAGCGTGATGCTGCCACCGTCTTGGGCGACCTGGGGCTCAACCCGCGTGCGCAGGATTTCCGCGATCTGCTGCTCGATCGGATCGTGGAGGGCGACCTGGTCCTCGATCCAATGCTCGAGCTCGGCGTCCTCGCCTTCGGCCAGCGCCGCGGCGATCTCGCCAACCACATCGTACTGCAGAAGCGACCAGTCGGGCGCTGGCTCTGCGCGGCTTGCCGAAATGAACTCGCGCGCGAGCAGCAGGTTCGTCACCCCTTCGATCGCCAAAAGGCGTTCCGCGAGTCTCGGCCGGCGCCGCGCGAGAGCGTCGAACGCAATCGGCGCATCGACCGGCAGCGGCCGCGGAAGCACGAAGCGCCGCGAGGCGGGGTTGGGCGTCATTTCTACTCTGATCAGCACCGGCCGGTTCCGTCTTTCTCAAGGTCGCCCTTCACGGCCACCGCGCGGCTACGGTGCGGGTCGTGAGCGCGTCGGGCGCGCAGCCGTTTTCACCACGCCAGTCCGGGCGTCATCCGGTGCAGCAGCACGTCGAACCGCCGCGCCCCGCGAGGGTCGCATTTCCTGAGCGCCACGTAGGCCCGTCCCGCCAACCGGCAGGCCGTTTCGAGCTCCCCCGCCGCCGCCAACACGGTCAAGCTCTCCAGCAGGATTTCACCGAGCAGCGGCGATACCGGGGGGATTGCGTCCGCGGTTGCGGCGGCGTCCGGCGTCACCAGCCGTCCCCGTCGGTTATCCCCAAATGGGCTTTGGCTTCAGGGCTCATCAGTCCTGGCGTCCAGCGCGGGTCGTGGGTGAGTTCGACGTAAACCGACTTAACTCCGGCTACCGCGCTTACCGCATGATCGGCGCCGCTCTTCAGGTAGCTGGTTGCGGGGCAGCCGGGCGTGGTCGTTGTCATCAAAACGCGGACTGCGCCGCTGTCTTCGATATCCACGTCATAGATGAGGCCGAGGTCGAAGATGTTGTAACCCAGCTCGGGGTCAATCACCTCGCGCAATGCATCGCGAACCAATTCGCGGAGCTCGGTCTTTTGTTGTAGCTCGCGTTCGGTCAGCATGACTATTCGTTCCTTGAGCCGGACGCCGCTGCAACCGGTTGTTCAGCACCGCTTCGGCCGCCGTTGACCCGGATCAGAATTTTGTAGGACGTGCCGTCGGGTTCGAAATCGCCGCGCCAGGCGTGTCCGCGCTTGGCGAGTTCGGGCAGGAGGAACACAGGCTCGCGGCACAACAGCGCGGACAGCACCTCGCCTCCGCTCATCTCCTCCGTCGCGGCGAGAATCCGCACCATCGGCTCCGGCGGATCGAGGTCTCGGTTGTCCATCGTCCGCGCCGGAGCGGCCCAATCTCCATCGTCTGAAGAAGTGGCAGTGGCCGCCGATCCTGGCTCGGCGGCTCCCTCGGTCGGCCGAAACAGGACCTCCCAGTCGCCGCCGCCGATTTCCTTTTCTTCGTGGCTGAAACCCTTTGACCCAAGCACGGTGAAGAGCGGTACCGGCTTGAAGGTCGCCAGCAGCCTTAGTCCCTGGCCGGGCTGGAGCGCGCCGACCGCTTGCATGATTTCCTGGAACGGTTCGCCGCCATTGCGAAGTGTCGGGCGAACATCGAGATCGATCATTTCGGTCGTCATCTATCTCTCCTGTGGTTCATGTCTGTGGCGAAAGTGAATAGAGAAGGCGCGGCCGCTGCGTTCCTTGTGGGAGAGCGTCCGCGTCCTTGACTTCGAAAAGACGCCGGGTCCGGATGAGCTGGACGGCGATACCGAAAGTCGCGGCGAACATGATCGCGGCAGTCGCCTTGAAGAGAGATGGGTAGCCGGCAAGAAGCGCCGCCGTGCCCGCCCAAACCGAGGCGAAGTAGAGCAGGAACCACTTCGTCGCGCGGCTCTCGTCGACGAGGTCCTGGACGCGCGGGGTCGGCGCCTTGCCGAGGACCGGTCCATAGCATTCGAGCCACGTCAGGAACGCCACGATCTTGTACAGTTGCGAAAGGCCAAGGCCGCTCAGCCAACCAAATGCGACGAGGAAAACGATCGCTCCGACGTCATCTCCCAGCCGTCCCATCCCGAGCAGTGCAATCAGCAACACGACCGAACCGGCAAGCGACGCCAGAGCGAAAGCGGCCATGCGGCTGTTGAGCTCGATGATGCGCCGCTTCCGCGCGCGATAGAGGTGCACCACGTCGGCGCCGTAGAGAAGGAGCGCTGCCACGCCACCCGTCAACGCCGCTATGAGGGCCAGTTCCAGATTGGCGCTCGAGAGGATCAGCAGGACGCCGCCCGCGATCGCGATCGAAAGTGCCGCTGTCCCAAGGTAGAGCGTGGCCTTGGTGGTTGCGCGCTCGACATCAGGCGCGAGCATGAACATCGAGAGCAGCCGGTAGCTGACGCCCATGGCGGTGAATGTCAGCCACCCGCCAAGCCCGGCGATGACATGCACGGGCAGGCCCGCGCCGGTCAGCGCGAGCAACGGCCCCGACGAGGTCGCTCCGCCGAACGCGAACGTGAAAATGATCCCCAGCGTGACCGTGGCAGCAAGGCACCAAAGCCCGACGACGACGAACCGCGCCTGGAGCGGGCGATCGGGCGCGGAGAGCAGCGTCCGGACCAGATTCCAAAGGACCAGCGAAAATCCGGCCCCGAGCAGGATGCCAGCGACCGGCAGGAGAGGCAGCACATTAACGAGATGTCCGTCCTGCTGCATGAACCCACATAACAAAGCCGCGAGCCCGGCGAGCAGCGAGACCAGTGCCGGCAATGGCAGATTGTTGCTCGCCAGCGGCCGGTTCACGAGCACCGGCAGGAATTGGAACAGGGCGCCGCACATCAGCAGGCTTAGCCAGCCGATGGTGACGATGTGGACGAGCACGAGCGTCTCGGGCGCGCGCAGGTCGGCGGCCGGATACCCAAAGCCAATCGCCATCATCAGTTCGGCCGCGAGCAGCGCGCCGAGCGCGGCGGCGAAATAGGACATCGTCCATCGGGAGAGCGAGACACCGATCATGATCGACTTTCGTGCCCGCTCGCGCCGACAGTGAATGCCGGCGCGCGCGGGCGGCAAGAATGGTCAGTCCGCCTTGTCCAGTTTGCCGATCTCGACCTGCCAGACCTCCGGACCGCGCTCGCGATAAGTCCACGAGAACTGCTTCGGGTGCTCGGCCTCGAGCTGATAATAAAGCGGCTTGGGATCGTGATCGTTGACCAGGATGAGCGAGGCGCCGGGCTCGAGCTCGCCGACGAGCTCAAAGATCTTGGCATGGCGCTGCGCGGGTACGAGGCTGCGCACATCCAGGCGTTCCGGATGCGATGCGGTGGTGGCGTTTGTCATGGTGCACTCCTGGCCGCGCTTGATGGCGGATGCCGGCAATGCGACCGGTCGCCGGCGCCGGTACAAAGATGTATTTCATTTGCATCTTTATCCCGCCGCATGTCAATTGCTGCACGGCGCATGGCGATCGATTGAGCGGTGCGGCGTTGCCGAGGCTGCTCAAAGATATATATCAGAAGCACAATTGCTCTTTGCCCGGCCGCCAATTGACACCCGTGGTCGCCCGACCGGGGAGTTTGCCGCCGGTCCGGATTTGGAAACGCCATGCGACTCACCACGTTCTCCGATTATGCCCTGCGGGTGCTGATGTACGCGGCAGCGGCGGACGACTGCCTCGTCACGGTTGGAGAAACGGCAAGCGCTTACGGCATCTCGCGAACGCACCTGATGAAGGTCGTGAATGCCCTGACTCGGGCGGGTTACCTCAAGGCGGTGCGTGGCCGTTCGGGCGGATTCACGCTGGCGAAGAAACCGGAAGCCATCAATCTCGGGGAGGTGGTGCGCGTAACCGAGTCCGATTTTACCCTCGTGGAATGTTTCGCGCCGGGCAGTCGATGCATCATCACCAACTGTTGCCGATTGCCGGACGTGCTGAACGAGGCGCTGAACGCGTTCATCGACACGCTCGGTCGCTACACCCTTGCCGACCTCATGTTGCCGCGGCGCGACTTCCTCGCTCCGCACCATCCCATCAGCAGCACCCGCGGTCCGCACTTGTCGTCGAGGAACGGCGTGGACCGGCTCCTGCCCGGCGAAGCCGGCTGATCGCCACTTCCATTCGATTGCGACCGTGGCTCCTGTTTGAACCGCTTCGGCCTCTCTGCTAGCCGCCCTTAATGGTTCCCCGCTATTCGCGCCCCGAAATGATGGCCATCTGGTCGGCGACAAACCGCTACCAAATCTGGTGGCAGATCGAGGTGTTCGCGGCCGAGGCAATGGGGCGGATCGGGATGATCCCTGCGGACGACGCGAAGACCATCCGCGCGGCTTACGACGCGAACGCGCTCGGCGAGATCGACATTGAGGCAATCGACGCGATCGAGGCGGTCACCAAGCATGACGTGATCGCCTTCCTGACTTGGGCCGGCGAGAAGCTTGGCCCGGAACGGCGCTGGCTTCATCAGGGGATGACCAGCTCCGACGTGCTCGATACGGCGCTCGCGGTGCAGCTGAAGCAGTCTGCGGAGCTGCTGCTGAAGGACGTCGATGCGCTCCTCGCGGTGCTGAAGCGGCGCGCGCTGGAGCACAAGCTGACGCCGACCATCGGGCGCAGCCATGGCATTCACGCCGAACCGGTCACCTTCGGGCTCAAGCTCGCGCAGGCCTATGCGGAGTTCTCGCGGAACCGGGAGCGGCTCGTGGCTGCGCGAGACGGGGTCGCCACCTGCGCGATCTCGGGCGCGGTGGGCACCTTCGCCAACATCGATCCACGCGTGGAAGAGCATGTGGCGGCGGAACTCGGCCTGTCGGTCGAGCCGGTGTCGACGCAGGTGATCCCGCGCGACCGGCATGCGATATTCTTCGCGACGCTGGGCGTGATCGCTTCTTCGATCGAGCGGCTCGCGACCGAGATCCGCCACCTCCAGCGCACCGAGGTGCTCGAAGCCGAAGAATACTTCTCGCCGGGCCAGAAGGGCAGTTCGGCCATGCCGCACAAGCGCAACCCGGTGCTGACGGAGAACCTGACGGGCCTGGCGCGCATGATTCGGGGCTACGTGACTCCGGCGCTGGAGAACGTGGCCTTGTGGCATGAGCGGGACATTTCCCATTCGTCGGTCGAGCGATTCATCGGCCCCGACGCGACCATCACCCTCGATTTCGCGCTGGCGCGGCTCACCGGCGTCGTCGACAAGCTCGTCGTCTATCCCGAGCGGATGCGGAAGAACCTCGATCGGATGGGCGGGCTTGTCCACTCGCAGCGCGTGCTGCTTGCGCTGACGCAGGCGGGGCTGAGCCGCGAAGAGGCCTATGCCCTCGTCCAGCGAAATGCGATGAAGGTGTGGGAATCCGACGGGAAGCTGTCGCTGCTCGATCTGCTCAAGGGCGACACCGACGTGTCCGCGCGCCTATCGAACGATGATCTCGATGCCCTGTTCGACCTCGGCTATCACCTCAAGCACGTCGACGTGATTTTCGAGCGGGTCTTCGGCTAAGATGAGTGAAGCGATCGTTCAGCCAGCAGGCTTCCTGCTGGAAATGTCCCCCGACTGGTTGATCCTACGCGCATCCGAGAATGCGCACGCTCTGCTCAGCGAATATCATCAGCGGCTTGTCGGCGAACCGCTCTCCGAGTTCACGCTTGCGCAGCCGCTCCACGACCTTCGCAACAGCCTCGCGCGGCAGCGTGGAAGCAGCGGTGTCGCGCGCGCGTATCGCGTGCGCCTGTTCGACGAGCCGCGTTATTTCGACATCGCGTTCCAGACGCGGGGAGACACGATCCTGCTCGAAGGCCTGCCGAGCCTCGAAGAAGGCGCCGGCGACTGCCTTGGCTCCGTCAGCCGGCTCATCGATGGACTGGCAGGCGGCGAGCGCAAGGACATGCTGGAGGGCGCGGCGCGGCGGATGCGCGCGCTCACCGGCTTCGATCGGGCGGTGCTGGTTCTCGGCAGCGAAACGATCGAAAGCAGCCGCAGCAGGATGCCGCAGCTGAACGTCAGCGGCGAGCTGCCGCCGATCGTCGCGGATTCGTCGGAAGCCCCGGTCGAGCTGTTTCCGCGGAAGGAGCAGGAATCGATCGATGGTGCGCTGCTCCGCTCGCCCACCCTGGGGCAGCTCGAAGAGCTGAGGTCTGCCGGAATCGCGTCCACGGTTCGGGTGCCCGTGGTGCGCGGCGGCTCCGAAATCGGGCACTTCCAGTGCGAGAACCGCGCTCCGCGACCGGCATCCTTCGAGTTGCATGCCGCAGCCGAGCTGTTCGCGCAGATTTTCGGGATGCTGCTGCGCGATTAGGCTGAGTTAGCCGAACATTTCCCGCACGCGGCCGAAAAAGCTCTTGACTGCCGGGCATTCGTCGCCGGTCTCGGTTTCGCGAAATTCCTCCAGCAACTTCTTCTGCTTCGCCGACATGCGGGTCGGCGTTTCGACGAGCACCCGCGCGACCAGGTCGCCGCGTCCGCGCCCATTGAGGACGCTCATTCCCGATCCGCGATGCCGCAGCTGCTCTCCGGACTGGATGCCGGCGGGAATCTTGAGCTCGACCTTGTGCCCGTCGATTCCTGGCAGGCTGATCGAGCCACCCAGAGCCGCCGTGGTAAAGCTGACCGGGCAATCGGCAACGAGCGTCGTGCCTTCGCGCGCGTAGATCGGGTGTCGCTTCATGTGCACGAACAGATAGAGGTCGCCGTTCGACGCGCCGCGCACGCCCGCTTCGCCTTCTCCGGCAACACGGATGCGCGTGCCTTCGTCGACTCCGGCGGGAATTTTCACCGACAGCTTGCGCTGGGTCAGCGCGCGGCCTTCCCCGTGGCAGTTGGCGCATGGATTCGAAATGACTTCGCCCGAGCCCCGGCAATTGGGGCAGCCGCGCTCGACAACGAAGAATCCCTGCTGGGTGCGGACCTTTCCCGCGCCGCCGCAGGCCTGACAGCGGCTGGCGCAACGGTCGAGGCCGGTGCAGCCGCGCCCGTCGCAGGTAGCGCAGGTCGCCAGCGCCTCGACGGTGATGGTCTTTTCCTCGCCCGTGAACGCTTCTTCGAGGCTGAGCTCGAGATCGTAGCGCAGGTCCGCGCCCCGCGCCGCGTTTTGGCGCGCGCCGCGCTGATCCATGAACTCGCCGAAAATGGTCGAGAAAATGTCGGAAAAGCCATTGAAGCCCGCTTCCGCGAACGGATCGGCGCCGCCACCGTTCTGGAACGCGGCATGGCCGAAGCGGTCGTAGGCCGCACGCTTCTGCGGGTCCTTGAGCACGTCATAGGCCTGGTTGATGGCCTTGAACCGTGCCTCGCTTTCCTTGCAGCCGTTCTTCCGGTCGGGGTGGTGCTCCATGGCGAGCCGGCGCCATGCGGCCTTGATCGCCGCATCGTCAGCTCCGCGCGTGACGCCCAGCAGTTCGTAATAGTCCTGCTCGACCATCATCCCTCCCCATTACGCAGCACAGGATGAAGCGCCGCCCCGAAACCGAGGCAGCGCCGGATCATCAACCTTTGTTCTCGTCGTCGACTTCGGAGAATTCGGCATCGACAACCTCTTCCTGCGTCTCGGCCGGCTGCTCCGACGGTCCGGAAGTGCCGGCGTCGGGACCGGCAGCCGCCTCGGTCTCGGCCTGCTGCGCCTTGTACATGGCCTCGCCGAGCTTCATCGCCGCCTGGGTCAGCGCCGCAGTCTTCTGCTGCATCTCGTCGGCATCGCCGCTCTCGACCGCCGTCTTCGCCTCGGCCAGCGCCTTCTCGATCTCCGACTTGATGTCGCCCGAAACCTTGTCGCCATGCTCGGCGAGCTGCTTCTCGGTCGTGTGGATGAGGCTCTCGGCGTTGTTCTTGGCCTCGGCCGCGCCGCGCCGCTTCTTGTCTTCCTCGGCGAACTGCTCGGCCTCGCGCACCATCTTCTCGATGTCGCTGTCGGCAAGGCCGCCCGACGCCTGGATTCGGATCTGCTGCTCCTTGCCGGTCCCCTTGTCCTTGGCCGAGACGTTGACGATGCCGTTGGCATCGATGTCGAACGTGACCTCGATCTGCGGCACGCCGCGCGGAGCGGGCGGGATTCCGACCAGATCGAACTGGCCGAGAATCTTGTTGTCCGCGGCCATCTCCCGCTCGCCCTGGAAGACGCGGATGGTGACCGCGTTCTGATTGTCCTCGGCGGTCGAGAAGACCTGGCTCTTCTTGGTCGGAATGGTCGTGTTGCGGTCGATCATCCGCGTGAACACGCCGCCCAGCGTCTCGATGCCGAGCGACAGCGGCGTGACGTCGAGCAAAAGCACGTCCTTGACGTCGCCCTGCAGCACGCCGGCCTGGATCGCCGCGCCCATGGCGACGACCTCATCGGGGTTGACCCCGGTGTGCGGCTCCTTGCCGAAGAATTCCTTCACCCGTTCGCGCACGCGCGGCATGCGGGTCTGCCCGCCGACGAGCACCACCTCGGCGATGTCCTTGGCGTCGACGCCGGCGTCCTTGAGCGCCTTCTTGCACGGCTCGATGGTGCGCTCGATGAGGTCGTCGACGAGCTTCTCGAGCTCGGCGCGCGTCAGCGTCACCACCAGGTGCAGCGGCGTCGTCGTCCCGCCTTCCATGCGGGCGGTGATGAAGGGCTGGTTAATCTCGGTCGTCTGCGCCGACGACAGCTCGATCTTGGCTTTTTCCGCAGCTTCCTTGAGCCGCTGCAGCGCGAGCCGATCGGTGCGAAGGTCGATGCCCTCCTTGGCCTTGAACTGGTCAGCCAGCCAGTTGACGATGCGCGCATCGAAATCCTCGCCGCCGAGGAAGGTGTCGCCGTTGGTCGACTTCACTTCGAACACGCCGTCGCCGATCTCGAGGATCGAAACGTCGAACGTGCCGCCGCCGAGATCGTAGACCGCGATTGTCTTGCCATCGTCCTTGTCGAGCCCGTAGGCGAGCGCGGCCGCGGTCGGTTCGTTGATGATGCGCAGCACCTCGAGGCCGGCGATCTGCCCGGCGTCCTTGGTTGCCTGGCGCTGGGCGTCGTTGAAGTAAGCGGGAACGGTGATCACCGCCTGGGTGACGGTCTCGCCAAGATAGGCCTCGGCGGTTTCCTTCATCTTCTGGAGGATGAAGGCGGAAATCTGCGACGGCGAATAATCCTTGTCGCCGGCATGCACCCATGCGTCGCCGTTCGAGCCCTTGACGATCTTGTAGGGCACCAGCTCGGTGTCCTTCTTGGTGATCGGGTCGTCGAAGCGGCGGCCGATCAGGCGCTTGACCGCAAAGATGGTGTTGTCCGGATTGGTGACCGCCTGACGCTTGGCCGGCTGGCCGATCAGCCGCTCACCGTCCTTGGTGAAAGCGACAACCGAAGGCGTCGTGCGCGCGCCTTCGCTATTCTCGATGACCTTCGGCTTGCCGCCTTCCATCACGGCGACGCAGCTGTTGGTCGTGCCCAAGTCGATGCCGATGACCTTGGCCATGTTTCTCTATCCCTCTTTCCTACAGCCCCAATCGGCCCCCGTCAGGCAGCCGAAATGTTGAATTCACTTGGGATATAGGTGGCGAGAATCCGAGGACAAGAAGTGCAGCAACTCAGCGCAAGGTGATGGCTGGGGCGTCAGAGCATCGCCATGCCGCCGTTGACGTGCAGCGTGTGGCCGGTGACGTAGCCCGCCTCGCGGCTCGCGAGATAGACGCAGGCGGCACCGATGTCTTCGCCCCGTCCCATCGCGCCGAGCGGGATGCGCGAGAGAATGCTCTCACGCTGCTGCTCGTTCAGTGCATCGGTCATTGCCGAGGTCATGAATCCCGGAGCGACTGCGTTGGCCGTGATGCCGCGGCTCGCAAGCTCCTGCGCCACCGCCTTGGTCATGCCGATCAGCGCAGCCTTGGACGCGACATAATTCGCCTGGCCGGGATTGCCGGTGACTCCAACCACGGAGGTGATCGAAATGATCCGCCCGAAGCGCGCCTTCATCATCGGGCGCGCGGCCGCACGCATCAGGCGGAACGCGGCCTCTAGGTTGATTCGGATCACATCCTCAAACTCCTCATCCTTCATCCGCATGAGGAGGTTGTCGCGGGTCACCCCGGCGTTGTTGACGAGGATGTCGAGCTTGCCGCCGAGCGCGTCCACCGCCTGCGGCACGAGCTGGTCGACCGCCCCGCCGTCGGCAAGATTGCACGGCAGCGCAACATGATCGCCGCCGAGCGAAGCCCGGAAGCTCTCCAGCTTCTCGACATTGCTGCCCGAGACCGCAAGCCGCGCCCCCTGCCCCGCCAGCGCCCTGGCGATCGCTCCTCCCAGCCCGCCCGAAGCGCCGGTCACCAGCGCCGTCATTCCTGTGAGATCAAACATTCGGCGGTCCTTCTGATTGGTTCACGCGGAGGCGCGGAGGCGCGGAGGGGGTATAATCATTGACCACCCGCTTCAGCCCTTCTTTCAACGTTTCGCCTGCGAAGTTGATGAGCAGCCCGACGGGCTGTTTGGTTAGACGAAGGTAGGTCAGGAGCTGCTTGAAATGAGCGCCAGTGAGGCGCTCGACGGATTTGATTTCGACCAGCAAGGTATCGTCGACGAGCAGATCAATTCGGAATGCTGCGTCGAACCTGTTCCCTCGAAATTCAATATTGATGGGCTTTTGGCGCTCTACCATGTGGCCTCTGCTCGCCAGTTCGCTGGCGAGCAGCATTTCATACACGCTCTCCAGGAGACCTGGCCCGAGCTCACGATGCAGTCCTATCGCTGCATCAATTACGTCGCCGGAAATAGCTTCAAGGTCCTTCAAATCTTCCCCTCCGCGCCCCCGCGCCTCCGCGTGAACATCAAAGCTCCTTCACCAAAGCTTCGACGTCTTCGATGGTCACTACGCTGGCAACCTTCGCGTCGGGCGCGATGCGCTTGACCATGGGGGCGAGGACCTTGCCGCCGATCTCGACGAACTCGTGCACGCCCGCGTCGAATATGTTGGTCACGCTCTCGCGCCAGCGGACCATGCCGGTGACCTGCTCGACGAGC
>DASSOE010000125.1:0-3341 GCA_035700945.1 Sphingomicrobium sp.
GACGCTGTGCCAATAGAGGCGGGCCGCCTTGTGGCCCTGTCCGGCGGCGATGGCGGCGCTGCCGAGCACGCCGATGTGGCGGGTCATCTCGGCATAGTCGTGATGCGCGAGCATCGGGATGTGCCCGAACATGTCGTGGAAGCAGTCGGGCGCCTCGAGATAATCGAGCTGGTGGCGCTTGCGGATGAAATTGCCGACCGGGAAGACGCGCTCCGAAAGCATCGCGAAGAAAATGTCGTCGGGCACAAGCCCCGGCACGGCGACGGTGCGCCAGCCGGTGCGCGGCTGGAGGATGGCGTTCAGACCGTCGACGTCCGGAACGCCCGGGTGCGCCAGCCTAAGCAGATCGATCCCATCGAGAAAGGGCGAGACGATCCGGCTCCCGAGCAGCTCCACCTGGCGAGCGAACAGCAGGTCCCACACCGCATGGTCGTCGCCGGTGAAGGATTCCCAGCATTGCGGGACGACATAATCCTGCCACCGCCGCACCGGCCGGTCCCTGGTAATCGTCTCCTGAAGCATCTTCTCTTCCTTTCGCGGGCAACAAAAAACCCGCCGAGCTTGGCGCTGGCGGGTCGAGGTTGGTTCGGATGTCGCTCAGGCGCGCGTCAGCCGGTCCCAACCTCGTCGGGATAATAAGTGCTGCGAAGTGCGTCGCTGCGGTTCATTGCTTCCGAATATGGCAGCCGCCGCCTGAACGATCAATGGGCGGCCGAAGTGCCGCTCAGTTCAGCTTCGTGCCGACATTGTTGTACATCGTGCCGATCTTGCCGCCGAGGCCGTTCATCGCGGCGATCGCGGCGATCGAGATCAACGACGCGACCAGCGCATATTCGATTGCAGTGGCTCCGTGCTCGCATCGGAGAAGTTTCGTCAACCCACACATCGCCCTCTCCCGCTCAACCATTCGGCGCCTCAAACGGGCTGGGGGCGATTTTCCGCTCTAAGGCGCTGCCAAACCCTTTTGCGACATGGTTAACGGGCGAGTCGGCCAATCGCTTCGGCAAGCCGCACGTCGCGTTCGGTCACGCCGCCCGCGTCATGGCTCGTCAGGCGGAAGTCGACGCGGTTCCACACGCTGGTGAACTCGGGATGGTGGTCCTGCTTCTCCGCGTGCAGCGCGACTCGCGTCAGGAAGCCGAACGCCTCGCTGAAATCTTCGAACTTGAAGGTGCGAGTGAGCGCCTTCCCGCCCTCTTCGAGCGCCCATCCTTGGGGAGCGTCCATATCAAATTCTCCTGTCCTACAGCTGCGCACATTGCGTAAGCGGCGGCCGATGGTCCACCGTCCGCCTGCCTTTTTCGCCTCGGAAAAGGCGTCGCACGTGCGCGTGCGTCGCGCGCGCACGCGTAGGTTCGCTGCGTTTGCTGCGTTTCGGCTGCTTGAAATACCATCCGCCAAGGCGCAGTTCAGCCGCAAAGGAGATAGCGATGGCGACCCAGCTTGCCGAGGAAAAGAGCGTCCTCGGGCTCGACAACCCGATGGGCACCGACGGGTTCGAGTTCGTCGAATATACCGCGCCCGACATCGAGCTTCTGCGCTCCTTGTTCACGAAGATGGGCTTTCCCGAAGTCGCCCGGCACAAGAGCAAGGACGTCACCCTGCACAAGCAGGGCGACTGCAATTTCATCATCAACGCCGAGCCGGGCAGCTACGCAGAGGAATATGCAAAGGCGCATGGGCCGAGCGCCTGCGCGATGGCATTCCGGGTCAAGGACGCCAAGGCCGCCCACGAGCGGGCGCTGAAGCTCGGCGCGACCGACGTCGAAGTGAAGCGCGCCGACGGCGAGCTCGACATCCCCGCGATCGAAGGCATCGGCGGCTCGCGCCTCTTCTTCGTCGACCGCTACGGCGAGAATGGCTCGATTTACGAGGTCGACTTCGACTTTCATCCCGACTGGCGGGAGCGGATGGCGGAGGCGGATTCGAAGCTCACCTACATCGATCATTTGACGCACAACGTGAACCGCGGCCGGATGGCGCACTGGGCCGACTTCTACGAGCGGCTCTTCAACTTCCGCGAGATCCGCTATTTCGACATCGAGGGCAAGCAGACCGGCCTGTTCTCCAAGGCAATGACTTCGCCCTGCGGCAAGATCCGCATCCCCTTGAACGAGAGCCAGGACGACAAGAGCCAGATCGAGGAATTCCTCCGCGAATATAAGGGCGAGGGCATCCAGCACATCGCGCTCGGGACCAGCGACATCTACCAGGCGGTCGACATCATCCGCGGCCGCGGCATCCCCTTCCAGGACACGCCCGACACTTATTACGAACTGCTCCCGGAGCGCATCAAAGGCCACGAGGAGAGCATCCCCGACCTCGAGAAGCGCCGAATCCTGATGGACGGCGCGCCGACCGAGGGACAGGGCCTGCTGCTGCAGATCTTCACCCAGAACGTGATCGGCCCGATTTTCTTCGAGATCATCCAGCGCAAGGGCAACGAGGGCTTCGGCGAAGGCAATTTCAAGGCGCTCTTCGAGAGCATCGAGCTCGACCAGATGCGGCGGGGCGTGCTCTGATGAAGCCTGCGCGTTCCCCGGCGAAAGCCGGGGCCCAGGCCGCTGCGAAGCAGCGGTTCCCGCTGCCCTGGACCCCGGCCTGCGCCGGGGCACAATGACAGAATGACCGAAGCTTACATCTGCGACTACATCCGAACGCCGATCGGGCGCTACGGCGGCGCGCTGGCGCATGTCCGCGCCGACGACCTCGCGGCGATCCCGATCAGGGCGCTGATCGACCGCAATGCCGATGTCGACTGGTCCGAGCTCGATGACGTGATCCTCGGCTGCGCCAACCAGGCCGGAGAGGATAACCGCAACGTCGCGCGGATGGCCGGGCTTCTCGCGGGCCTTCCCGACAGCTCGGGCGGAGTGACTCTAAACCGCCTGTGCGGATCGGGGCTGGACGCGGTGGCGATGGCCGCCCGGACGATCCGCGGCAGCGAAGCCGACCTCATCATCGCCGGCGGAAGCGAGAGCATGAGCCGGGCGCCGTTCGTCATGGCCAAGGCGACCGGCGCTTTCGATCGCAATGCCGAGATGTACGACACGACGATCGGCTGGCGCTTCGTCAATCCGAAGATGAAGTCCGCCTACGGCGACGACACGATGCCGAGCACCGGCGAGAATGTCGCGCAGGAGTTCCAGGTCAGCCGCGAGGACCAGGACGCATTCGCGCTGAGGAGCCAGAAGAAAGCTGCTGCGGCGCAGGCCAACGGGCGGTTGGCGGCAGAGATCGTCGCGGTCGAGATCCCGCAGCGCAAGGGCGATCCGGTGCTCGTGGACAAGGACGAGCACCCGCGCTCGACCAGCATGGAAGCGCTGGCGAAGCTGAAGCCG
>DASSOE010000126.1:0-44325 GCA_035700945.1 Sphingomicrobium sp.
GGGATCGAGGAAGGCACGCAGCTGCCGCGCACGATCATCGAATATTATTACAAGGACGACGCGCTCGGCGACCCGATGATCGCCGACGAGCACATTGCCTGCTTCGGCTGGGCGACCCAGGAAGAGATGAACGACATCGCCGACATGGCGATCCGCGTGAACGACTTCCTGTCCGGCATGTTCGCCGCGATCGGCATCCGTGTGATCGACTTCAAGCTCGAGTTCGGCCGCGTCTATGACGGCGATTACGCGCGCGTCATCCTCGCCGACGAAATCAGCCCCGACGGCTGCCGGCTGTGGGACATGAAGACCAACCAGAAGCTCGACAAGGACCGCTTCCGCCAGGACCTCGGCGGAGTCGAGGAAGCCTACCAGGAAGTCGCCCGCCGGCTTGGCCTGCTCCAGCCCGAGGAAGAAAGCGCCGTCCTCGACCTCGACAGCCACCGCAAGAAACGGGGAAAATAGGGCTCTTCATCCGGACCGCGAATTGGTCGCACGATGTGTCTCACGTAAAGGCAACCCGCCAAGCCGCTCTGCGTTCATCATTGGCGAAAGGATGTGTCGATGCAGCTCGAGCATGACGGTTTCGTGGTCGTCGTCGATGGCGAGAAGATGCTATTGTTGCGCAATCGGGGTGACGCCCAGTTCCCGCATTTGGAGCTCGTGGAGCAGGACGAGCAGCAAAGCCGCTCCAACCGCGAACTTCGGCGCGACAGTCCCGGCCGCTCCTTTGCCAGTGTCGGCCCCGGGCGGAGCGCCTACGACGAGGTTGATTCTCGCCAGGTCGGAGAGGATCGTTTCGCTGCCGAGACCGCCGAGACACTTAACCGCATGGCGCTGGATGATCGCTTTCGCTCTTTGGTCATCGTCGCGCCCCCGCGAACGCTGGGGGAACTCAGGCGATCGTATCACGACGAGCTCGTAAAGCGCCTGATTGGCGAAGTGCCGAAAAACCTTACCAATGCCCCGCTGAACGAAATCGAACGCATCGTGCTCGAAAGCTAAGCGATTGGACGGAGTATTGATGACCGAACAAGAATTGCCTTCTGACTCTTCCGATTTCTTGCCTGAACGCCAGGATGATTTACTCGACGAAGCGTTGGAAGAGACCTTTCCGGCCAGCGACCCGATCAGTCCGATGTGCCCGCTTTCCGTCATCGCAACTCGGGTGCGTCTTCCACTGCCCGGCTCTCGATCGGTTCCGCGGTTGGCGCCGATGCAGTGAGCACGAACCGCGCGCCGGGGTCGGCAGCGCCGACGTCGAGGCGCGCGCCAATCTGACGCACCAGCGCGCCAATCACCTTCATCCCGAGGCTGCCGTGGGTAGCGGCGAGATCGAAGCCGGGGGGAAGCCCCCGCCCGAAATCACGAACCTCGAGCTGAATTTCGCCGGGCGCACTGCGGCTCAGCCGAACGCGGACTTCGCCCGTGTTCGCCGTTCCATAGGCGTGCTTGAATGCGTTGGTGGCGAGTTCGTTGAGGATCAGCGCGACCGGCATGGCCTTCGCCACCGGCACTTCGAGCGGTTCGACCTCGAACGTCAGCCGGTGCAACGGCCATGTGTGCTGGAGGCCTTGGCAGAGTTCGCTGACGAGCAGCCCAAGATTGACCGTTCGTGACGACGCGTGGCGCCAGAACAGGTCGTGCATTTGTGCGACCGTGCTGACCCGAAGCGCGGCTTCGCCAACTGCCGTACGGGCTTCGCCCTTGAGATCGCGCGCCTGCATGTTGAGCAGGCCGGCGACCAGCGCCAGGTTGTTCTTGACGCGGTGATTGACTTCGCGGGTGAGCAGCTTCTGGAGCCGTTCGGCTTCGATACGATCGTTGATGTCGGTATTGGTCCCCAACCACCGGACCAGCTTGCCGCGGGAGTCGCGAAACGGCGCCGCGCGCGCCAGGAACCAGTGATATTCGCCATCATGCCTGCGCAGCGGATACGTATCCTCCCACGCCGTTCCCGCTTCCCACGCGTCGCGGAATCCCTTCAGCGCGCGCTCGGCGTGATCCGGATGGACCGCTCCGACCCACCCCCACCCTTCCATCGCATCGGGGTTAGAACCCGTGTATTCATACCATCGACGATTGTACCAGATGGTCCCGCCGCGGTGATCGGTGAACCAGACCAACTGAGGCAGGAAATCCGCCATTGCCCGGAACTGAGAGTCCGCGTTGTCGTCGGTCATGATGGGCAAACGGCTGGTCGATGATTCCGTTCAGTTGCAATGGGGCATGTTCGACTGACGAATAGCCGTGAGCAGCTGGCCCCTTGCCAGGGCTCCGCTTCCTGCATTTTGCCGTTACCGCGAACGCTTCAGTTCACGCCGATCGGCGAGGTTGAGGCGGCGGGGCCTGTCCTACAGCCGCCTGGTTGTGCTTAAGCGCTGCCGATGATCCGCAGCCGACGCTTCGCCAGCCGCTCGTCCAATTTCGATCCGTGCGCTGGCGGGCGGGCGCGCCCGCGTGTCACTGCGAACATTCGAAACATTCAAAGCAGATGAGCCTGCCTCGCGCCCGTGTCGTGACCCTCAACGCCGCGCTTGGCCCACTCGACTATCGCGTGCCGGACGGGATTGCGGTCGAGCCGGGCTCGGTCGTGGTGGCGCCGCTCGGCCCGCGGCAGCTGATCGGCGTGGTATGGGAAGCGGATCGGCTTCCGAGCGAGGAGGTCGGCGACAACCGCCTTCGCCCGCTTGCCTCGGTGCTTCCCGTCCCGCAGATGCCCGCGCCGCTGCGCCGGCTCGCCGAATGGACCGCGGATTACTACCTGAGCCCGCTCGCTTCGGTGCTTCGGATGGTGCTGCCTTCGTCGGCCGCGCTCGAGGGGTCGAGGCAGCTGACCGAATATCGGCTGACCGGCGCGGCGCCGGAGCGGCTTACTCCCCAGCGCGAGAAAGCGCTGGCCCGGCTGGAAGGCCGCCAGGGCACGATCCGCGAGCTCGCCGATCACGCGGAGGTCAGCGACGCGGTGCTTCGCGGGCTGGTCAATGCCGGCGCGTTGGAGGCCGTCTCGGTCGATGCCGACCGCCCCCTCGCCTGCCCCGACCCGGCCCACGCGCCGCCCGACCTCAACGACGATCAGCGCGCGGCAGCCGCCAGCCTGTCCGCGGCCATCGGCAAGGGCTTCGATCCCGTGTTGCTCGACGGAGTGACCGGCTCCGGCAAGACCGAAGTCTATTTCGAAGCGATCGCCGAGTGCCTTCGCCAGGGCAAGCAGGCGCTTGTCCTGCTCCCCGAAATCGCGCTGACGGAGCCGTTCCTCAAGCGGTTCGAGGCGCGCTTCGGCTGCGCGCCCGTCGCCTGGCACTCGGACCTGCGCTCGTCGCAGCGCCGCCGCGCCTGGCGCGGGATCGCCAGCGGCGAGGCGGCGGTGACGGTCGGCGCGCGCTCAGCGCTGTTCCTGCCGTATCCCAGGCTCGGGCTGATCGTCGTCGACGAAGCCCACGAGCCGAGCTTCAAGCAGGAAGACGGCGTCCAGTATCACGCCCGCGACACGGCGGTGATGCGCGCCAAGTTCGAGGACATCCCGGTGATCCTGTCGACCGCGACCCCGCCGATCGAAAGCCGCCACATGGTCGAGCTCGGGCGCTACCGCGAAGTCAGCCTGCCAGAGCGATTCGCCGGCGCGACCCTGCCCGACATCAGCGCGATCGACCTGACCCAGGCCCCGCCGCCGCGCGGCCGCTGGCTCGCGCCGACGCTGGTGCAGGAGATCGAGACCAACCTCGAGCGCGGCGAGCAGTCGCTGCTGTTCCTCAACCGTCGCGGCTTCGCGCCGCTGACGCTCTGCCGCCACTGCGGCCACCGTTTCCAGTGCCCCAATTGCACGGCGTGGATGGTCGAGCACCGGCTGATGCACCGGCTCGCCTGCCACCATTGCGGGCATGTCATGCCCCCTCCGAAAGCCTGTCCCGAGTGCGGCGAGGAAGACAGCCTCGTCGCTTGCGGCCCGGGGGTCGAGCGCATTGCCGACGAGGTCGCGGCCTTGTTTCCCGAAGCGCGGACCGCGATCGTCACGTCCGACACCATCTGGTCGCCGCTGCGCGCGGCCGAGTTCGTGGGCGCGATGGAGGGGGGCGCGATCGACGTGGTGATCGGCACGCAACTCGTCACCAAGGGCTATCACTTCCCCAACCTGACCTTGGTCGGGGTGGTCGACGCGGACCTGGGGCTGTCAGGCGGCGACCTCCGGGCCGCCGAGCGCAGTTTCCAGCAGATCCAGCAGGTCGCCGGCCGCGCCGGGCGCGGCGACAAGCCGGGGCGGGTGCTCGTCCAGACCCACGACCCTGACTCGCCAGTGATCGCCGCCCTGGTTTCGGGCGACGCCCCGGGCTTCTACGCCGCCGAAACCGACGCGCGCCGCGAAGCCGCCATGCCGCCGTTCGGGCGCCTCGCCGCGATCGTCGTCTCGGCCGAGGACGGCGGCGAAGCAGAGTCCGTCGCCCGCCGCATCGGCGCCGCCGCGCCGTCGGTCGAAGGGATGGCGGTGTTCGGTCCCGCGCCGGCGCCCCTGGCGATGCTGCGCGGGCGCCACCGCCAGCGGCTGCTCGTGCACGCCCGCCGAAGCCTCGACGTCCAGGACGTCATCCGCGACTGGCTGGCCGGGATCGAATGGGGCGCGAAGGTGAGGGTCAGCGTCGACGTCGACCCGTACAGCTTCCTCTGACTCCGGCTTGACCTTCATCATTACGGCGGATTCGGGGATTTTCCTCTTGTTTCAACGCCTAAGACATTGCTAGCAGCCGTAGTCACCAGGGGAGGGTGTATCCGTGCGTCGCTTGTTTCTGCTGATTTCGATCCTGTTCCTTGCCGCTCCGGCCCATGCCGAGTGGTGGGAAGCCCGGACCGATCACTTCATCATTTATTCGCAGGACGATGAGGGCGACACGCGCAAATTCGCGACGGAGCTGGAGCGCTACGACAATGCGCTACGCTCGCTGCAAAGCACCAAGTTCGAGCCGATTACCGCCGACTGGCAGCGCGTCACCATCTTCCGCTTCGGCGATGTCGACGATATCGGCCGCCTGGCGCACGCCCCCGCGGCGGGCTTCTATCGCCCCGACCTGACGCCGGTCGCGTTCACTCCGGTTCGCGATTCGAAGGACCTGGGCAGCATCATCAAGAGGGACAGCCGCACCGATCTCGACCCGAAGTCGGTGCTGTTCCACGAATATGCTCACCATTTCATGTTCAAATATTTCCCGGCCGGTTACCCGAGCTGGTACATCGAGGCGTTCGCCGAGACGCTGGCGACGATCGACCTCAAGCCGGACGGGACCTTCCACGTCGGCAATCCGCCGAACTGGCGCGCCGACGCGCTGTTTCACAGCATGATGACGGTCAGCCCCAAGAGCCTGCTGGCAAGCACCGCCAAGCCGGATTTCGAGGATTGGTACGGCTATTACACGGTCGGCTGGCTGATGAACCACTATCTGACGTTCGAGCCGACCCGCAAAGGGCAGCTGCAGACCTATCTCAAGCTGGTCGATTCGGGCGTCCCTTCCCCCCAGGCGGCGACCAAGGCGTTCGGCGACCTCGACAAGCTCGATAGCGAGATCGGGCGCTACAAGAACAAGGGCCGGCTCTACGGCGCCGACGTCCGCCCGGCGAACACCGCGCCGCCGCACGTCACGATGCGCAAGCTGAGCGACGCCGAAGAAGCGGCGATCCGGGTCGAGCTCCGTTCGAAGGCCGGTGTGCTCCGCTCCGAGGCCGGCGGGGTCGCCGGCGACGCCCGCGACGCTGCCGCGAGATACCCCAACAGCTACCCGGTCCAGCTCGCCCTCGCCGAGGCCGAGTTCGACGACGAGAACCTCCAGGCCGCCGAGGCGGCAGCCGACCGCGCGATCCAGCTTCGGCCCGACGGCATCGAAGGCCTGATCTGGAAGGGCAAGGTGTTGGTCGAGCGCGGCAAGAAGGACAAGAACAAGCAGCTGCTCGCCGCCGCGCGAATCCCGCTGGCGAAGGCGCACGACGAGGATACCCGGCATCCGGCGCCGCTGCTCTACAACTATCTCAGCTATTTCTACGCTGGCGAGCGGATCCCCGAGAGCGCGCTTGTCGGCCTCGAGCATGCCTATCTGGCCGCGCCGCACTATGGCGATCTGCGCCTCATCCTCTCGCGGCAGCTGCTGTCGGAGCGCAAGGGAGAGCTCGCGCGCGACATTCTGCTCCCGCTCGCGCTCAACCCGCACGAATCCAAGACGCAGAAGAACCTGCACGAGGTCATCGATTTGATCGAGGCCAAGAAGGTCGCGGAGGCGTACACCGCCCTCGCGAAGGAAATGGCGCGGCAGGAGGCGGAGGCGAAGAAGGGCGACTAGGCCGCCGCCTCGCGCTGGCGCCGCCGCCGCACCCAGCGGGGCTGCACGAGCTCGCCGTTGCGGATGGCGAGCCGAAGCAGCCATAGGCCGAACAAGGTCGCAACGACGATGGCGATGAGCGAAGCCTCCAGCCCGAAGCCGTCGCCGGTGAGCAGCGGCGGCCCGGTGAGGCGGGCGTCGACCAGGCCGTGGACGTTCGTGCCCGAGACCGGAATGTCGTAGATTTCGCCCTGCGTGAAATTCCACGCCGCATGCAGCCCCATCGGGAACCACAGGCTCCGGGTCAGCATGTAGGCAGCGCCGAGCATGATGCCGGCCTCGAGTGCGATTCCGAGCGCGGCGATCGGGCTCGCGTGGGGGTTCAGGAGGTGCGCGCAGCCGAACAGGATCGAGGTCACCAGCAGCGCGACCCAGCTCCCGCCCCACTCCTCGATCCAGCGGAACAGGATCCCGCGGAAGATCAGCTCCTCGGAGACTGCGGGGAAGATCGCGGATGCGAGCAATGCCGGGAGCAGATTGCTCGCGTCGCCGGCGCCGACGATCCGATAGATGCCGAGTATCGCCGCGACCGCCACGGCGGCGGAAAAGACCGCCAGGCCGGCGAGCAGGCCGAGGCCGAGATGCCGCGCCCATTGCGGGTCGCGATAGTCGTCGCGCGGGTGCTCGCCCATGCGGCGGATCACGAAATAATATGCGAGCAGCAGGATCGGGATCGAGACGAGGTCGAACTTCATCGGCAGCGTAAAGCCGGGGATCGGCGGCACGAGATATTGGGCAATCAGCATGCCCGCGGTGAAGCAAAGGATCACGAGGACGATCGCAAGGACCATCGCGACCAGCGGATAATCGACGATCCTTCGCCACAGCGACTTGTGCGGTTCGGCTTCCGCCGCGACTTCATGCTCCATGTGCTTCCCCCTCCGGCTGTTGTTGTTCAGCCGAAACGGAGGGCGGTGGCAAGCGGCTATTCGGCGAGCGGCAGCTCCGGCTCCGGCTCCGCGACAGCGTGGCCCTCGGCCGCCAACAGCTTCTTCTTGCGCTCGATGCCGCCGCCATAACCGCCGAGCGAGCCGTCGCTGCGGATCACCCGGTGGCACGGGATCAGCACGCAGACGTGGTTGTCGCCGTTGGCGGACCCGACGGCGCGCACCGCCTTTGGCGCGCCGATGGCGGCGGCGATCTCGGCATAACTGCGCGTTTCGCCTGCGGGGATCTTCCTGAGCTCGCGCCACACCGCCTCTTGGAAAGCGGTGCCCGCGACATCGATCGGCAGGTCGGGCATCGCGAGCGGCCGCTCGATGGCTTCGAGCGCGCCTTCGACCAGCGCCTTCAACCCGCCTTCGTCGCGGAGGATCGTCGCGTTAGGGAAGAGCCGCCGCAACGACGCTTCGCTGTCGTCGAAGGTCAGCCGGCAAATCCCTTTCGGCGTGGCGGCGATCAACATCTGCCCGAGCGGGCTGTCGAACGTCGCCCAGCGGATGGTTTCGCCGCGCCCGCCGTCGCGCCATGCCGAGGGGGTCATCCCGAGCCTCTCCTTTGCATCGTCATAGAAGCCGCTCGGGCTCTGATAGCCGGCGTCGTAGACTGCATCGGTGACTCGGCCATTCGCCTTGAGCGCCAGCTCGGTCCGGCGATTGCGCAGCCCCCGCGCATATTCCGCGGGCGAGATGCCGAGGTCGCGCGTGAAGATGCGCTGAAAATGATGCGGCGCATAGCCGACCGCGTCGGCCAGCTCGGCCAGGCTCGGCGTCTCCTCAGCCTGATCGATCAGCTCGATGGCCGCGGCCACGGCCTCGCGATCGCGGCCGACCTCGTCGGGCTTGCAGCGCAGACAGGAACGATAGCCTGCCGCCCGCGCCTCCTCGGCAGTGGCGAAGAATTCGACATGCTCGCGCTTTGGACGCCGCGCGGGACAGCTCGGCTTGCAATAGATGCCGGTGGTCTTCACCGCGCCGATGATCTGGCCGTCCCAGCTGCGGTCGCGCCGCATGAATGCCGCCCAGGCGGTGTCGGGATCGAGGCGGGTGACGGTCGCCATCACATTCGATCTAGGCTGCTCGGCAAGCGGTGCAAGGGTCGCCATGTCAGTGCCGTTCGATCCGGGCCGAGAAGCAGCCCCGCACCGCATTGTGCGCGTGGACGGTCTCGACCTCGGCCTTGTCGAACAGCGTGCGGATGGCGGCGTCCGCCTCGCCTGGCTGGGTGAGCATCGCCTCGATCATCATCCCGTCGCTGTCGAAACCGCGCAGCGAAAGCACCCGCCTTTCGAACACCGGTGGCACCTCGTCGACGAACTCCGCCCGGGCGGCATCGGCGACGAAGATCGCGTGGCTTGCGCGATACGGATTGGCGACGTCGTGGCTGACATGGTTAAGCAGAAGCACCTGCTCGCCAATCGGCCGGTCGACGAGGCTCACACGGCACGGGAAGGTCGGGTCGGTCACGGTCATCCGCACGATGCCGCGCCTGGCAAGCGCGTCGTCCGACAGTTGGAAGAGCGGCTTGTAAGGCGCCGGATCCAGCCCTCTGATTCGGTAGGTCATGCACGTAAATTACCCCGCATGAACAATGCCCGCTTCCGCTGCCTTGCGGTCAAACCCGAAGCCCCTCTCCCTTCAAGGGTGAGGGAGGAAGGCGGCGGAAGCGGCGGAAGGGAGCGGGGTGTGGGAGCATGGCGGCGTCACACCCCTCACTCCGCTCGCGCTTGCGCGAGTCGTCGACCCTCTCCCGCAAACGGGAGAGGGTAGCTTGCATCCCCGCAACGCGCTTGCTAGGGGCCGCGCCAACCGGTCGGGGGCGTGCGGCGCAAGCCGTTTCCACGCCCCGTTTTTTGCATCGGGGCAACATTCCGTTTCTGGAGCTTTTCGCGCGTGGATAATTCCGGCGGCATTCGGGCCAGCTTAGCAGGGCGCTACGCGTCCGCTTTGTTCGACCTCGCCCGGGAACAGCGGCAAATCGAAGCCGTCGGCAAGAGCCTCGACGCGCTCGGCCAGGCCCTGCTCGATTCGAAGGATTTCAACGAGTTGGTTGCGAGCCCGCTGGTCTCGCGTGACGAAGCCGGCAAGGCCTTCGCGGCGCTTGCGCCGCAGCTCGGCCTCGACCCGATTACCACCAATTTCGTCGGCGTGCTGGCGAGGAACGGCCGCAAGGGCGAGCTCCGTAACGTGATCCGCGCCTTCCGCCGCCTCGCGGCCGAACATCGCGGCGAAGCCACCGCCGAAGTCGTTACGGCACGGCCCTTGAACGACGACCAGCTCTCCCAACTTCGGCAGCAGCTCCGCGCCCGCGCGGGCCGCGACGTCAATATCGATGCGGCCGTCGATGCTTCGCTCCTCGGCGGCATCGTCGTGAAACTCGGCAGCCAGCAGATCGACGCGTCGATCCGAACCAAACTCAACCGTCTCGCATCCGCGATGAAAGGCTAAGAATACCCATGGACATCCGCGCCGCTGAAATCTCCCGCGTCATCCGCGACCAGATCGCGAATTTCGACGCCGAAGCGCAGGTCTCCGAAGTCGGAACCGTGCTCTCCGTGGGCGACGGCATCGCCCGCATCTACGGCCTCGACAATGTCCAGGCCGGCGAGATGGTCGAATTCGACAACGGCACCAAGGGCATGGCCCTCAACCTCGAGGCCGACAATGTCGGCGTCGTCATCTTCGGCTCGGACGCGGAAATCAAGGAAGGCTCCACCGTCAAGCGGACCGGCACGATCGTCGACGTTCCGATCGGCAAGGGCCTGCTCGGCCGCGTTGTCGATGCGCTCGGCAACCCGATCGACGGCAAAGGTCCGATCGAGGCGACCGAGCGGCGCCGCGTCGAGGTCAAGGCGCCCGGCATCATCCCGCGCAAGTCGGTGCACGAGCCGGTGCAGACCGGGCTAAAGGCGCTCGACGCCCTGGTCCCGATCGGCCGCGGCCAGCGCGAGCTCATCATCGGCGACCGGCAGACCGGCAAGACCGCCGTCGTACTCGACACCTTCATCAACCAGAAGGAAATCAACAAGTCCGACGACGAGAGCCAGAAGCTCTACTGCATCTATGTCGCCGTCGGCCAGAAGCGGTCGACCGTCGCCCAGATCGTCCGCGCGCTCGAAGAGAATGGCGCGATGGAATATTCGATCGTGGTCGCCGCGACAGCGTCGGAGCCAGCGCCGCTGCAGTTCCTCGCGCCCTACACCGGCTGCGCGATGGGCGAATATTTCCGCGACAACGGCATGCACGCCGTGATTGTCTACGACGATCTGTCCAAGCAGGCGGTCGCCTATCGCCAGATGTCGCTGCTGCTGCGCCGCCCGCCGGGCCGCGAAGCTTACCCGGGCGACGTCTTCTATCTTCACAGCCGCCTGCTCGAGCGCGCGGCGAAAATGAACGACGATCATGGCGGCGGCTCGCTGACAGCGCTCCCGGTCATCGAGACCCAGGCCGGCGACGTGTCCGCCTACATTCCGACCAACGTCATCTCGATCACCGACGGCCAGATCTTTCTCGAGACCGACCTCTTCTACCAGGGCGTCCGTCCGGCGATTAACGTCGGTCTGTCCGTCAGCCGCGTCGGCTCCGCCGCGCAGACGAAGGCGATGAAGAAGGTCGCCGGATCGATCAAGCTCGAGCTTGCCCAGTATCGCGAAATGGCCGCCTTCGCGCAGTTCGGCTCCGACCTCGACGCCTCGACGCAGCGCCTGCTCGCCCGCGGCGCGCGCCTGACCGAGCTCCTGAAGCAGCCGCAGTTCAACCCGATGCCCGTCGAGGAGCAGGTCGCGTCGATTTTCGCCGGAACGAAGGGCTTCCTCGACAGCGTCGAGGTGAAGGACGTGGTCCGCTACGAAGCGGCGATGCTGAGCTTCCTGCGCTCGGACAAGCCCGACATCCTCGCCAAAATCCGCGACACCAAGACGCTCGACGACGACACCGCCGCCGCGCTGAACGACGCGCTCAGCGAATTCGGGAAGCAGTTTGGGTAAGAACTAACACTCGTCATCCCGGCCTCGAGCCGGGACCCGCCTTTTCTTCGAAGCGGCGGGCCAAAAAGAAGGCAGGCCCCGGATCAAGTCCGGGGTGACGATTGGAGAGAATGGCAAGCCTCAAAGCCCTCAAGATCCGCATCGGCTCGGTCAAGTCGACGCAGAAGATCACCAAGGCGCTGAACATGGTCGCGGCGTCGAAGCTTCGCCGCGCCCAGCAGAATGCCACGGCCGCGCGGCCTTATTCCGAGCGCATGACGGACGTCGTCGCGAGCCTCGCCTCGCGCATCACGCCGGGGCCGCAGAGCCCGAAGCTGCTCGCCGGAACGGGCAAGGACGACACGCACCTGATCATCGTCGCGACCAGCGACCGCGGCCTCGCCGGCGCCTTCAACAGCAACATCGTCCGCGCCGCACGCCGCAAGGCCGACGACCTCATCGCCGAGGGCAAGACTGTCCTGTTCTACATCGTCGGACGCAAGGGCCGCCCGGTGATCCAGCGGCTCTATGGGCGCTCGATCATCGCCCAGTACGACACCAGCGAGATGAAGAACCCGGCCTACGCGAACGCGCAGGCGATCGCGAAGGACATCGTCGACCGCTACGCGACGGACGGAATCGACGTGGTCCACCTCGCTTATGCCAATTTCCGTTCGACTTTGGTGCAGGAGCCGACGGTCGAGCAGATCATTCCGATCGCCCCGCGTGCGCCCGAGGAAGAAGCCAAGGGCTCGGCCTCGCTCGCCGCCGTCGAATATGAACCGGACGAGGAGGAAATCCTCGCCGACCTGCTGCCGCGCAACATCGCGGTGCAGGTCTACCGCGCGCTGCTCGAGAACCAGGCCGGTTTCTACGGCTCGCAGATGACCGCGATGGACAATGCGACCCGCAACGCCGGCGACATGATCAACCGCCTGTCGATCCAGTACAACCGGACGCGCCAGGCGGTCATCACCACGGAACTTATCGAAATCATCGCGGGCGCCGAGGCGCTCTAACGAAACTGAAGGCAAGGAAGACTGACATGGCCACCGCCGCCGACACCAAGCCCCGCGCTCGCGCGAAGAAGATGACCGCCACGACCGCGACCGGCGCGGGCGGTCCCTCGGATGTCACCAGCCCCAGCAACCTCGTCGGCCGCGTCAGCCAGGTGATCGGCGCCGTCGTCGACGTCGCGTTCGAGGGCGAACTGCCGCCGATCCTGACCGCGCTCGAGACCGACAACGGCGGCAACCGCCTCGTGCTCGAGGTCGCGCAGCACCTCGGCGAGAACGTCGTCCGCACCATCGCGATGGATTCGACCGATGGTCTCACGCGCGGCCAGGAAGTCCGCTCGACCGGTTCGGAGATCCGCGTTCCCGTGGGGCCGCGGACCCTTGGCCGCATCATGAACGTCATCGGCGAGCCGATCGACGACCGCGGGCCGATCGGCAGCGACATCACCGCCCCGATCCACGCCGCGGCACCGGCCTTCGTCGACCAGTCGACCGAATCCGCGATCCTGGTCACCGGCATCAAGGTCATCGACCTGCTCGCTCCCTATGCGAGGGGCGGCAAGATCGGCCTGTTCGGCGGTGCCGGCGTCGGCAAGACCGTGCTCATCCAGGAGCTGATCAACAATATCGCCAAGGGCCACGGCGGCGTGTCGGTGTTCGCCGGCGTCGGCGAGCGCACGCGCGAGGGCAACGACCTCTATCACGAGTTCCTCGAGGCGGGCGTCATCGCCAAGGACGCCGACGGCAATCCGACCCCCGAAGGCTCCAAGGTCGCGCTCGTGTTCGGCCAGATGAACGAGCCGCCGGGGGCCCGCGCCCGCGTCGCCCTGTCGGGCCTCACCCAGGCCGAATATTTCCGCGACCAGGAAGGCCAGGACGTGCTGTTCTTCGTCGACAACATCTTCCGCTTTACCCAGGCGGGTTCGGAAGTGTCGGCGCTGCTCGGCCGTATTCCCTCCGCGGTGGGCTACCAGCCGACGCTGGCGACCGACATGGGCACGCTGCAGGAGCGGATCACCTCGACCAACAAGGGGTCGATCACCTCGGTCCAGGCGATCTACGTGCCGGCCGACGACTTGACCGATCCCGCGCCGGCAACCTCGTTCGCCCACCTCGACGCGACGACGACGCTCAGCCGCGCGATTTCCGAGCTCGGCATCTATCCGGCGGTCGACCCGCTCGATTCGACCAGCCGCGTGCTCACCCCGGCGATCGTCGGCCAGGAGCATTACGAGACCGCCCGCGCCGTCCAGGAGACGCTCCAGCGCTACAAGAGCCTGCAGGACATCATCGCCATCCTCGGCATGGACGAGCTTAGCGAAGAAGACAGGCTGACCGTCAGCCGCGCGCGCAAGATCCAGCGCTTCCTGTCGCAGCCGTTCCACGTCGCCGAAGTCTTCACCGGCATCCCGGGCAAGTTCGTGCAGGTCGAAGACACCGTCCGGTCGTTCAAGGCGGTCGTGAACGGCGAGTACGACCACCTGCCCGAAGCCGCCTTCTACATGGTCGGCGGGATCGAAGAGGCGGTCGCCAAGGCCGAGAAGCTGGCGCACGAGGCGTAAGCATGGCCGACCTGCATTTCGAGCTGGTGACCCCCGACAAGCTGGTGATGTCGGACGACGTCCACATGGTCGTCGTTCCCGGCGTCGAGGGCGAGTCCGGCATCATGGCCGGCCACGCGCCCTACATGACCACGCTCAGGAACGGCGAGATCGCCGTCTACCGAAGCCACGGTGCGCAGCCCGAGCGCATCCCCGTCACCGGCGGCTTCGCCGAGGTCAGCGACCGCGGCCTGACGGTGCTGGCGGAGAGCGCGGGCTAAAAGCCGGGAGCGCGGCAGCGCTCGGGTGCGGCAGCACGGAGCGCCTGCAAATGAGGCGAGCCCGGGACTTCGCTCAGTCCCATGCGCAGGCCCTGCATCCGGCCCGCGTCCACGAAAGCAACCGTGCCCCTGGCGCACAGGATGGCGATGTCCGCGGTCGAGAGCAGGTGGCTGGCGAGACGAATTGGCCGGTTGCTCAGGTCGGCCCGGTTGCGCACCTCGTCGATGCGGAAGACCGGCCCTTCGGTTTCAATCACCGCCATGTCGGCGTCGATGCCGTCAATCATCCGGTCGACGCGCGCATAGGGCTTGATGACGGTGTCCGCTTGCCACACGAGAAAGGGAATGGCGCCGACCAGCGTCGCCAACGTGCCGGCAACCACGAAAGCCCGGACTTCCGAACGATTCGCATGATCGCGCCAGCCGTAAGCGGCGAGAAGCGCGCAGCTGCCGATCAGTCCGTGGAGGTAGCGATAGCCCCAGCCGATCGCCTGGTACGGGAGCAGAACCGTCATCGCGATGGTTGTCAGGACGATGCCTGCGGCGAGCGGCCGCGCCAGACCCTCGCCGCGGCGGATGGCGCCCAAAGCGAGCAGGATCAGCGGCACGAGCGCCAGATTCTCCCACGCGACGAAGCGGAGCAGGTTGGCGGTCATCAGCGGGATCGTGTGCCCGTCGCGCGCAGTCAGCAGCGGCAGGACGCGCTCTGCAATGAAGCCGCCGATGCCGGCGCTCGGTCCGGACTGAGAACTCAAGCCGGCCGATACGGCAACGAGATGCGGATAGGAGAGCCAGAACAGCCCGAACAGCGCGTAGCAGCCGAGGTAAGCGAGGGCTGTACGCCACTCGCCGCGTCGCCGCAGATGATCGATCAGCGGCAAGGCGAAAAGCGGATGGAAAATAACCTGGTGCAGCCCCATCGCGAGGAAGCCGATCGCGATCGCCGCGGCGTGCGTCGACCGCTCGCCCCGCAGATATAGCGATAGCCAGATCATGTTGAGGGCGAGGTGGCCGGTCATCGCGAACGGCGTCATCGCCGTGACCAGCACTTGCGCGGAGGTCGCATACAACAGCAGTGCGACAGCCTGCGCCCCCCGATGACGGGGAAACAGCCGTCGTGCGCAGTCGAACGTTGCCGCCGCACCGGCGGCGGCAAGCACGGGGTTCATCAACGCCGGATCCGCCACCGTCCCGAACAGCGTCCGCAGCATGGCATTGACGGGCAAATAGGACGACGCCCACGCCGCATTGCCCGGCAGGGGCAGCAGGAAGGCGGGCGTCAGCGCCTCGGCATAGCCGCGCCACTCGGCGGCGAGCGGAGCGGCGAGGCGGCCATGGCGGAACACCTCCATGTCGAAGAGGACCATCTGTTCGTCCCGCGAAAGCGCGTAATTGCCGAACAGCAGGTGGGTGCCCGCCCAAAGGAGGACCGCACAGATGGTGGACGCGATGAGCACGTTCGCCATCGTCAGCACCGCTGATGCACGCGCGGGCGTACAGGCTGCGCCTCGGGGCACGGTGAAGGCGAGGAGCACCATCACTAAAGCGGCCAGCACGAAGATGTCCTGGTGAAGGAAATAATAGCGCGGCAGCAGGCCCGGCGCGCTCAACCCGGCGGAAATGGTGAATGCGACGAGGACGCAGGCGAGCGGCAGGGCGACGCTACGCAGCACCGGCCTCGGCTTAACCACTTCCGCGTGAATCAATGCCCTGCCCCCTCCCCGCAATCCTACCCGTGGAGAGATTGCTGCCGCGTCAGCGCGGCGTTGGTTTCGGTTGCGAATTCTTTCGAAACATCATTAACACTTCCTTAGACCGTCGCCCGTAACCCTCGTCGGAAGAAAACGGGGGAAGTCGATGCGGCACGAGCCGGCCAGCCAGTTTGAGCACGCGCGGGCGATCGCGCCCGCCACCGGCGTCGACGTGACGATCGTCATGCCGTGCCTCAACGAAGTGCAGTGCCTGCCGCACTGCATCGCCAACGCCAACGAAGCGCTGCAGCGGATCGCCGATCAATATGGCCTCAGCGGCGAGATCGTCATCGCCGACAACGGCTCGACCGACGGCAGCCAGGCCCTCGCGACCGGCCTCGGCGCGCGCGTGGTGCCCGTCGTCGAGCGCGGCTATGGCGCTGCGCTGATCGGCGGCGGCAAGGCCGCGCGCGGCCGCTACATCCTGATGGGCGACGCCGACGGCAGCTACGACTTCACCGACGGCGTGGCGATGATCGGCGAGCTGGAGGAAGGCGCCGAGCTGTGCATGGGCTCGCGCTTCAAGGGCGAGATCACGCCGGGCGCGATGCCGTGGAAGAACCGCTACATCGGCAACCCGGTCCTCACCGGCATTCTCAACCTGTTCTTCCGCCCCGGCATCAGCGACGCGCACTCCGGATTGCGCGCCATCCGCAAGGACGCATTCCTCGAGCTCGGGCTCAGCGGCGCGGGCATGGAATTCGCCAGCGAGATGGTGATCAAGGCGGCGCTCAGGCGCCTGCGCATTGCCGAAACGCCGGTGAAGCTCCTTCCCGACCTGCGCGACCGCCCCCCTCATCTGCGCCCCTGGCGCGACGGTTGGCGGCATTTGCGCTACCTGTTCATGCTCTCGCCGACCTGGGTGTTTGGGGTTCCGGCGCTGGTCGGTTCGATCCTCTCGATCGCTCTGCTGTTCGCTGCGGTCATGCACCAGTTTGCACCAGGCTCTTTCCCACGGATCGGCAATTACTGGACGATCCTTGCGGCAGCGATGCTGGGCCTCAGCCACATGTCAGGAATCCTCGCCGCCGCCGGCAACATCTACGGCGTGCGCGCAGGATATCGTCTGCCCAATCCATTCACCCGGCAGCTGACGCGCCGCGTGGACCTCGAGTCGATGCTGATCGGCGGAGGGTTGTTCATCGTCGGCGGCATCGCCGTCCTCGGCATGGTCGTGTGGCAATGGCAAATGCGCGATTTCGCTGCGACCTACAGCGTCGTGCCGGCCGTCATCGGGACTTTGTGCGTGACTCTCGGCTTTCAGAACGTGCTGGGCGGCTTCCTGCTTTCGATCGTCGGAGGCAATGAGGCGCAATTCATGGCCCCCCACAACGCGCCCGCAAAGGCAGGGGAGCAGATCAGCATCGCGGCTTGAGACAACTTGGCCGCGCGTCGGCCGAAGCCCCGTCGCCAATTTGCCCGGGCTGTCCACCCAAAGCGACAAAGCTCGGCGTGAGCCTGCCGGACGGCTCCTCGGCACATCCCTATCAAATGCATTCGCCTGCCGCGGTAGTGGCGGTGCGACCCTGACCCGGGTTCGGCGAGGCTGCGGATGCGGCTCTCCATGCTGCTGCTTCGAAGCAACCCGGCAGCACCGCTCATGGGTTACGCAGTGCACTCCATGCCCCTCGCCCTCGAGCATCACAGGATGGCGATCAGTAGCTCAGGAGGCGTTGCGGAAGCATCCCGGCACGTCTCGCGCCGCGGCGCGGACGAGCGCGTCGAACTTGGGGCTCCTCTCCGGAAGGTCGCCCAACCCCGCCTTGTTGATGTCGGCCCTCGTGACCAGCGTCACAGAACCAACTCCGCACAGTCGGGAAAGCAGCTCCGCCGGAAGGACTTCCGCAGAGAAGCGGAGCGGACGGTTGCTCATGTCGGGCAGATTGCGGACATGGTCGCCAGCACCTTCCGCCCAGCCACCATCGCGGGCCTTCGAACCGTTGTCGTCGATCAGCACGAACGGTGTCTTCTGCGATTCGATCAGACGCTCCATTGCGAGGTGCGGCTGCATGAACCTGTAGCTCGCCGCGAACAGCAGCGGCAGCGCGGCGATCAGGGTCAGCCCGCTCATCAGGACGACCACGCCGTCCGCCTGCCTGCCGATGCGCTCTTCCAGCTCCCGGTAGCCGAAGCCCGCGAGGAGCGCGAAGCTGCCGAGATAGCCGTGAAGGTAGCGGTAGCCATAGCCCCGCCCCTGCTCGGGCAGGATCGCGGTCAGGAACAGCAGCCAGGCGAAGATCCCAAGCGCGAGAGCGCCGGCGAATCCCCGCTTGCGAAGCACGACCGGAACCGCGGCGATGAGCAGCGGAACCAGCGCGAAATTCTGCCAAGCCGTAAAGCGCAGCAGGTTCAGCATCATCAGCGGGATCGTGCGAGGATCGTGGATAAAGAGCAGCGGGATCAGCTTGTCGGTAATGACGTTGGCGTTGGTCGAGCGGCCGAGCGGCCCGGCGACGAGCGGCGAGACCATCAGTGGGAACACCGCCCACCAGAGGGCGATCGCGGCATAGGCGACGGCATAGCCGGCAACGAGCCGCCATTGCCCTTGCCTCAACCGCCACAACAGGAAGGGCGCGACGAAGAAGGGATGGAAAACCAGCTGATGCAGACCCGTCGCGGCGAAACCGGCGGCGATCGCGATCGAATGGCCCGTCTTGCCGCCGCGCAGGAATGCCGCGAGCCAGACGAGATTCAGCGCGAGATGGCCGGTCATCGAAAATGGAGTCATCGCCGTGACCAGAAGCTGCGCGGACAAGGCATAGACGAGCAGGACCACCCAGCATGCGCGCTGGTCTTCTCCGAACGTCCGTTTCGCGATGTCGAGCAGCGCCGCTCCTCCGACCACCACCAGCAGCGGGTTGAACCAGGCCGGGTCGGCCACCTTCGAGAAGGCGAGCCGCAGCATCGGGTTCATCGGCAGATAGGCCGAGACGAACCCGCTCGGCTGGTTTGCGTTGAGCAGGAAGTTCGGCTCCATGGCGAGCGCGAATGGCTGCCACCAGGGCGCGATCGGCGTCGCCAGCCGCCCCTGATCGTAAACTGCCATGTCGAACAGGACCATGTGCTCGTCGCGCGACAGCGGGAAATTGCCAAGGAGCGCATAGCAGCCCCACGCGACGAGTGCCGCGAGGAGGAGACCCGCCAACAGCATCGACCTGCCTGACGGCAGGCGCGCCGGCAGCGCCCATCGCGGCCTCCACAGCGCCACCAGCACCGTCGACAGACCGAGGACGCAGAGAACCGGCACATCCTGCGTCTGCACAAGGTTCAACGCCATCACCGGCGCTTTGAGGGTCGCCGCCCACAGGCCGATCACGACGAGAACGGCGGCGCAGACGCCCAGCCGGGCCTTCCACGCCTTGATGTCATGCACGAGCGCGGCTTCCGTGTTCATTGCACGGGCATTAGCAATGACTGTTAAAGAAAGGGTGAGCGCACCCGCCGCCGCTTCGCCGGGCAAGGGGCCGTCAAGTTGATTGCAATTAGCTTTTTTTAAAAGTTTCCCGCTTATTCACCCTCGCCGTAATCAGCAGCAAGGCGCAGGCAACGGCATGAGCGCATTCGGCAAGCGTGGTGGAATCGGCAGCGGCGGGCGCCCCAGCTTCGGCGTCGCCAAGCCGATGAAGGGCGGGCCCGGCGTCGCCCAGCTGACGCCGTCCGAACCGGAGCTCGGCGGGGAGCAATTTCCGCCGATCGAGGAGCTTGCGCAATCGCTCGATGCGCCGGCCGGCGATACCGGCTCCAATCCGAGCGGAGCAATGGACCGCCTCACGGCGCGCCAGAATGCGAGCGGCGAAGCGGCCAGCAGCAAGAGCGAAGGATTCGAAGCCTCGGTCCACCGCATCAAGGAGCAGGTGCTCCCGCGCCTGCTCGAGCGCGTCGATCCGGAAGCGGCCGCCACGCTCAGCAAGGACGAGCTCGCCGAGGAATTCCGGCCGATCATCAGCGAGGTGCTGACCGAGCTCAAGATCAACCTCAACCGCCGCGAGCAGTTCGCGCTCGAGAAGGTGCTGGTCGACGAGCTGCTCGGCCTCGGGCCGCTTGAGGAATTGCTCGCCGATCCGGCGGTCAGCGACATCATGGTCAACGGCCCCGACCAGACCTACGTCGAGCGCAAGGGCAAGCTCGAGATCGCGAGCATCCAGTTCCGCGACGAGGAGCATCTGTTCCAGATTGCGCAGCGCATCGTCAACAAGGTCGGCCGCCGCATCGACCAGACCTCGCCGCTGTGCGACGCCCGCCTCCAGGACGGCAGCCGCGTCAATGTCATCATCCCGCCGCTGTCGCTTCGCGGCACCGCGATCTCGATCCGCAAATTCTCCGAAAAGCCGATCACCCTCGACATGATGAAGGGCTTCGGCTCGATGTCGGAGAAGATGGCGACCGTGCTCAAGATCGCCGGTGCATCCCGAATGAACGTCGTCATCTCCGGCGGTACCGGCTCGGGCAAGACGACGATGCTCAACGCCTTGTCCAAGATGATCGACCCCGGCGAGCGCGTGATCACGATCGAGGACGCGGCCGAGCTTCGGCTTCAGCAGCCGCATTGGCTGCCGCTCGAAACGCGTCCGCCCAACCTTGAGGGACAGGGCGCGATCACCATCCGCGACCTCGTCATCAACGCGCTGCGTATGCGCCCCGACCGCATCATCCTGGGCGAGATTCGCGGACCGGAATGCTTCGATTTGCTCGCGGCGATGAACACCGGCCACGACGGCTCATGCGCGACGCTCCACTCCAACTCCCCGCGCGAATGCCTCGCGCGTATGGAGAACATGGTGATGATGAGCGACATCAAGGTCCCGAAGGAGGCGATCAGCCGCCAGATCGCGGATTCGGTCGACCTCATCGTCCAGGTCAAGCGCCTCCGCGACGGCTCGCGCCGGACGACCAACATCACCGAGGTGATCGGGATGGAAGGCGACGTGATCGTCACCCAGGAGCTGTTCAAGTTCGAATATCTCGACGAGACTCCGGACGGGAAAATCCTCGGCGAGTTCCGCTCGATGGGCCTGCGCCCCTACACACTCGAAAAGGCCAAGCAGTTCGGTTTCGACCAGCCGTACCTCGAGGCGTGCCTCTAGGCGCTCTGGTTCGGAGCGGGACCAGCCGTGCCAGCCTTCTGCGCCACAATCGGACCTAAATCGGACGGGAAAACGATCCGCGCCACGGTACCTGCCTCGCGGCCGTAGGACATCGTGCCGCGGAGCTGACGCGCGAGGCTTTCCAGGATTCCCTGGCCGAGGCTCCCCGTGCCGTGCTTGTCGAAGCTCGCCGGCATCCCGGGCCCGTCATCGGCCACCGACAAAGTGCAATGTCCTTTCGAACAGCCGACACTCACCGTGATGGCGCCGTCGACGCGGCCCGTGAACGCATGCTTCAGGCTGTTGGTGACGAGCTCGGCGACGATCAGCGAAACCGACATCAGTGCTTCGAGGTTGAGCACGACATGATCGGCGTTGACGGTCAGCCGCACGCCCGGCGTATCGCTCGCCTGGATGAGGTCCGTGCACAGATTCCGCAAATATTCGTCGATCGGGGCTTCGACGGATTCCGGATCGTGCAGACGGCGGTGAACGCGCGACATCATCTGGAGACGGCCCCGTGCCGCGTCGAGCGCGTCGAGCCCCGCGCTGCCGGGGGGCAGCGCTTTACGCCGCGCCCACAGGAGCGCGGAGACGAACTGAAGATTGTTGGCAACCCGGTGCTGCAACTCGCGGAACAGGGTGTTCGATCGCTCCTTCGATAGCGCGAGCGCGTGGATCGCGACGTTGAGGCTCCAGATCACGTACAACTCGAGCGACGCGGTCAGAACGAAGATGAGCATCGAGATCCGATGCGGGGTCGCGAGCGTGAACGTGCCGTAAGGCGGGAAAAACAAAACCCACGCGATGAGCGTGCATACAACCGCGAAGGCGAGCCCGATGCGAATGCCGCCGAACAAGCCGGCGAGCAGGATTGCCGGCAGGAAGGTCATTGGGCCGAAGCCTTCGCTCATCCCGCCGAGAAGCCACCGCAAGACCGACGCGAGCAGCAGGAACGCCATGCCGACCGCAATGCCGAGCGCGGGCCGGTCGCCGGGCAGTTTCTGGAAAGGCAGCGAACGCAGGATCACGATGGGTTCGTTTAAGGTAAATGCATTGGCCGCCCCCCACAACCGCCCCGGGCGTCCACATCGCCGATCCTGACGCCGCCGCCACTTCGACGGCGACGTTCGTGGGCCTGCAAGATGAAGTGGAATCGCCGCCGAAGCGACGGGCTTTACCGCTCCATCCGGTATTGCAGGGTCAGCGTCACGCCGGTCTCGATCTGGCCAGGCTGGATCGAACCGCCGTCGCGTTCGGGTGCGGGCGGCGGCGGCGGAGGTGGGGCGCCGATTCGGCTGCCGGTGACGACGATGTCGCTGGCGCGATATGAGACGCCCTCCTGGACCGACAACAAGCGGACGCGCGCAAAACCCGCATCATGCGCATATTCGCTCGCTTCGGCCTCGCCGCGGGCCATGGCGCGCCGCCGCGCTTCGCTTCGCAACGGCGCCGGATCGGCAATGCTGAAGTTCGGGCCATAGATTTCGCTGGCCCCGGCTGCAGTCAGTGCGTCGAGGAGACCGACGAGGCGATCGATCTGAAGCGTCTTGATGCGCACCGAATTGCGCGCCACGTAGCCGATCAGTCGGCGTTGGCCGCGACCGTTGACCGGCTCGTAATTATAGTCGGCGCCGATCGACACGCCCTCGGTCTGCGTATCCTTGGCGCCGATGCCGGCTTGCCGAATGACCGCGAGCAGCCGTTCGGTCTTGATCTTGTTCTCGGCAAGAGCCGCCGAGGCGGTTCCCGCCCGCGATTCCGCCGTGACATTCAGGCTCGCCTCATTGGGCGGAGCGCGAAGCTGCTCAGAAATTTGCACCGTCACGACCGGCGTCGCGGCGAGCTGATCGAGCGATGCGGCGGGAAGGTCTTGCGCGGAAGCCGGCAAAGCGGCGGCGGCGAGCGCGGAAAACACTGAATAACGCAACATGATGAAATCCCCTTCCCCCTCAGCCTGACGCACGGCCCGCAAGTTCGCAACCACAGCGGACGTGAACCAGACGAGTTGATGTAAATCAGGACGGCGGAACCCTGGTATCGCGCGCGGATTGTCCGTTCATGTCGGCATCGGGGAAAAAGGTCGGGATCCTCACTTTCCACAAGTGCATCAATTACGGCTCCTATTGGCAGGCGCGCTGCCTCGCCGCGGGGCTGCGCACACGCGGGCATGAGGTCGAGCTGCTCGACCATGACTGCAAGTGCATCCGCCGTGCCGAAGTACGCTGCGCTCTTCAGCCCAAGCTCCCCCAGCGGACGTCGGCGCGCGAGCTCAGGCATTATGCGGAGAAGACGCGGCGCTTTATCAAGGCCATCGCCGAGCTCCCGCTGTCGAGGCGCTTCTCGCTCCACGAGCCGGAGCGCGCGGCCGAATATGACGCCATCGTCGTGGGGAGCGACGAAGTCTGGAATTTCCGCCACCCGTGGTACGGCAGCACGCCCATCTTCTTCGGCGACGGGCTGAAAGCCGGTCGGCTGGTCTCCTACGCGGCGAGCTTCGGCAACCACAGCGCCTGGGACGGCATGCACAAGGCGTGGGCCGACAGGCTCGGACGCTTTTCGGCGATCTCCGTCCGCGACGAGAACAGCTGGCACCTGGTGCGCAACGGCATCGATCGCGAGCCGTCGCTGGTGCTCGATCCGTGTCTGCAGTTCACAGATACGATTTCATTCATGCCGGAACGCGAGGAACGGCCGTTTGCACTGGTGTACGGCCACGCCTTTCCCGCGTGGCTCAGGAGGAAAGTGCGCCGCTGGGCGAACCGCCGCGGCGTCAAGCTGATCAGCGTCGGCTATTCGAACGACTTCGCCGACGAGCAGAGGATCGCTGCCGATCCGCACGACTTTGCCCGCCTGATGGCCGGCGCCCAGGCGGTGATCACCAATTTCTTCCACGGCTGTGTGTTCGCGCTCCTGAACGGCAAGCCATGGGCGTCGGCGCCGAGCGACTACCGATCCATCAAGATCCCGGACCTCGCCGCCACGCTCGGCGCACAGCACCGGCTGGTCGACGAGGCGACACCGGAGGGTCGGCTCTCCGAGCTGCTCGAGACCCCGCTGCAGCCCGAGGTCGCGGCGAATATCGAGCGCGCGCGTGCGCGGTCCGCGGAATATCTCGATGCGGCACTTTCCTGATCGGGCGAGAGCCGCGGCTGACCGGCTCGTCAGCCCCCGCGAGATCGCCCGCTCGGGACTGTGCATCGGCTGCGGCAGCTGCGCATCGGGCGGTGCCGCTTCGATGCGGTGGGACCGCGACGGCTTCCTCAAGCCCCGGGGCCCGCGCGACTGGGCCGAGACGCCGTCCGAGTCATTCTCGCACCAATGCCCCTTCTCTCCCGCCGCGGCGAATGAGGACGAGATCGCCGCGGAACGCCACGCGACCGCTCGCAATGCCGACCCGCGCATCGGCCGCTTCGAAGCCGCCTATGTCGGCCATGCGCTAGAAGACCCGTTCCGCCGCAACGGCAGCTCGGGCGGTCTCACCAGCTGGGTCGCCGCCGAGCTCCTGCGCACGGGTGCGGTCGACGGCATCGCCCACGTCGTGCCCGCCGATCCGCGGCAGGACGGACGCCTCTTCACCTATCGCATCTCCCGCTCGCTGGAGGAGCTGAGCGCCGGCGCGAAGTCGCGCTACTATCCGGTCGATCTCTCGTCCGTGCTCCGCGAGATCCGCGGGACTCGCGGTCGGTATGCGGTCGTCGGCATCCCCTGCTTCATCAAGGCGATCCACCTGCTGCGCCGCATGGACCCGCTCGTCCGCGACCGCGTGACCCACACCCTCGGACTCTTCTGCGGCCATATGAAGAGCGCCGCCATGGTCGAGAGCTTCGCGTGGCAGCTGGGGACGGAGCTCGGCCGGGTGCGCGCGCTCGACTATCGCATCAAGGACGAAAGCCGGCCCGCCAATTGGTACCGCGCCCATCTCGAGCTCGACGACGGATCGAGCGCCGCGCAGGATTGGTGGCACCTCGCCGACGGCGACTGGGGCGCGGGGTTCTTCCAGAACCCGGCGTGCGACTGGTGCGACGACGTCGTCGGCGAGACCGCGGACATCAGCTTCGGCGATGCCTGGGTCGAGCCATTTTCGTCCGACGGGCGCGGCACGAACGTGATGGTGGTCCGCTCGAAGAGCCTCGCGCAAATGGTCGAGCAGGCGCGGCGCGAGGGGCGGCTGCAGCTTGAGGCCGTCGATGCAGATTTCATCGCCCGCACGCAGGCCGCGGGCCTGAGGCACCGCCGCGACGGCCTTGCCTACCGGCTGAGCTGGCGCAAGAGCGGCATCAACCCGCGCAAGCGCGTTGCCCCCTCTTCCGCGCTGCCGCTGCGCCGCAAGCTCGTCTACCGCATGCGTCATGCGATCGCCCACTGGAGCCATCGCATGTTCCGGCTCGCGCGGGCGCTGCGCATGCCGGCAATCTACACGCTCTGGGCGCGCTCGGCCCTGCGCCTCTACCAGTCGCTCACCTGGTCGCGCGGGCGGCTCGGCAAAGTGCTGGACGCGCTCATGCCCCAGCCGGAGCGCTAGCTAGCCTTCGATTCGGTCGTTCAGGCGAAGAGCAGCTTGGCGCCGGCGACCAGCAGCACCACCCCGAGCGTCCTCAGCAACCACGGCCGCGGCAGCCGCTCGACGCCGAGCCACGTCCCCAGCATTGCGCCCAAGGCAACGGCCGCCAGAAAGATCGGAAGCTCGTGCGGCAAATGACCGACCGATGCGGCGCTGCCTGCAAGTCCGCCCGCCGAATTGAGGAAGATGAAAGCGGAAGCGACGCCGGAAGTCCGCCGTGGCTCCTCCCACGCCATCAGGATGATCAGCGGGCTCAGGAAGATCCCGCCGCCGGTGCCGGTCAGCCCTGCAAGCAGCCCCAGGACTGCGCCCGCGGGTAGGGTCAGCCACAAGGATGGCCGCTCGACCGGCCGCCCGGCAAGCACAATCGGCTGCCACAGCAGGCGCGCCGCGGCGAGCCACAGAAGCACGCCGACCAGCGGCTCGTAATAGGTTGCCGGAAGGTGGATCCCGCCGCCGATGAAGGCGGCCGGAGTCGCGGTCAGCGCGAAGGCCGCAAGCAGGCGCCAGTTGGTCAGCCCGCGCCGCCAGTAGCGCCACGCTCCGAACCCGGCGACGAGCAGGTTGAGCGCGAGCGCGGTCGGCTTCATCGTCTCGGGCGCAACCGAGAAGAGTGCCATGGCCGCGATATAGGCCGACGCCCCGCCGTGGCCGACGCTCGAATAGAGCGCCGCCGCGATGGCGAACAAAATGGCGAGCGCGCCGACGGTCGTGGCATCCATCGGCCCGTCCCTAATGCCGTTGAGTCAGCGTGCTCAAGCCCGGCTTCGGCGCATCAGCCGCCGGCCACGCTCATGTGCCGGTCGAGGGCGGTCCGTGCGGCTTCGATCCTGAACCGGTGCCGCCTCGGCTCCCGGCGAGCAGCTCGTCGAGCGCGCAAGCCGTCGCACCGGTCGGTCACCGACATACGCACATCGGCGATGCGCCGCTCGAAGGCGTCGATCATCGGATTGGCACGGACCATGCGCTCGCCAGCCCCGGGGCGTCCCAACCCGATCGTCCAGCCGAACGCCGCGCCGAAGTCGCAGCAAAACTCAGCCAGGCCGCTGAAATGAAAATGGTGGGCGTGGCAAGGATTGAACTTGCGACCCCTGCGATGTCAACACAGTGCTCTACCACTGAGCTACACGCCCACCGACCGCCGGGCGCAAGGCCCCTCGGAAGCGCGGCATTTAGGGGCGCGAACGAAGCCGCGCAAGGCGCATCCTCAACCCATCCAATCGAAATGAACATGGCATTGCAGCGGGAAGAGATTCACTGCGGCTCGCTGCAAAGGTGCCGCTTCGAGCCAGACCGTTAGAGGCGCCCGTGCTGGTCCTCGGTCTGGAAGATGCGGTCGACTTCCATCACCAGGTCCTTGAGGTGGAACGGCTTGGACAACAGCTTGGCTTCGGGCGCGGTGCGGCCGCCCTGCAGCGCCACGGCGGCGAATCCGGTGATGAACATGACCCGGATGGCGGGGTCGATCGCGCTCGCCTTCTGAGCCAGCTCGATGCCGTCCATTTCGGGCATGACGATGTCGGTCAGCAGCAGGTCGAAGCGCTCGCGTTCGAGCAGCGGCATGGCCTCGGTACCGCAGCCAACCGCCTCGACCTCGTAACCGACGCGCTGCAGCGCGCGCTGCAGATATTCGCGCATCGACGTGTCGTCTTCGGCAAGCAGGATCCGCGCCATCGCCTCTCTATGCTCTCACGAATTGGCTTTTGCCAGAAGCGAATAAGCGGCTCGTGCGTTGCAGCCCCTCGAGAGCAGTCCTAAACTGGCACAAAATCCTCTAGATTGGCGCAATAGCTGACGTGACGCCGCTTGCCTCCCCGATCGTCCACGCGCCGCGCGGCCCGCTGCCGGTGCTCCTGTCGGTGCCCCATTCGGGCCGCGATTATCCCGACTGGCTGATCGATGATGCCGCCGCCGGGAGGGCCGCGCTCGCGACTCTCGAGGACCCGCTGGTCGACCGGCTGGTGTGGCGCGCGCGGCAGCGCGGCTGCGGCGCGGTGGTGGCACGGACGCCGCGGGCCGCGGTCGACTGCAACCGCGCCGAGGACGACGTCGACCCGTCGGTCATCGACGGCGCCGGCCGCGGACGAGTCACGGCGCGGGCCCGCGGCGGCCTCGGAATCGTCCCGTCGCGGACCCAGCAGCACGGTTACCTGTGGCGGCGGCCGATCACCCCGGTCGAGCTGCTCGACCGGCTCGATCAGGCGCACCGGCCCTACCACCGGGCGCTGGAGGAGCAGCTATCGCTCCTGCTCGACCGCTTCGGATGCGCGCTGCTGATCGATTGCCATTCGATGCCGCCGCCTGTGGGCGGAGCGCCGCCGGTCATCTTCGGCGATTGCCGCGGCCGCACCGCCGACGGCTGGGTAAGCCGCGATGCCATGGAGATCGCGCGCAGCTGCGGCTTCGAAGCGGGCCTCAACGACCCTTTCGCCGGCGGCCATGTGATCGACCGCCACGCTCGCCCCGAGCGCAACGTCCACGCGCTCCAGCTCGAGGTCGACCGCCGTTTCTACCTCGACGAGACACTGCGCGAGCCCGGCCCCGGGTTCGACCGGGTGGCGGCGTTCATCGAGACGCTCGCGGTCGAACTCGGCGAGGCGCTGCTCGGCCGCCAGTTCGCGACCGCGGCCGAATAATCAGGCGTTCGCCGGCGCCGGCTGCGGCGCACCGGCGGGCGACTTGCCCTGCTGCATCTGCTTGGCGAACACCGCGCGCATCTCCGACAGCGAGAAGAGGTGGGCGTAGATGAGCGGGAGGATGCCGTTCTGGTTGAGCTTCCGCAGCTCATCGCCGCGCAGGTTCCGGATCTTCTCCTCGTCGACCATGCGGAAGCCGCGATAGATGAACGGCTGCTGGAAGCCCTCGGGCTGGATCGCGACTTCGCCGTCCATCATGAGGTCGGCCTTGGTCAGCTCCTCGACGAACGCCGCGGTGCGCTGGCCGGCCGCCTCGAACTGCTCGCAGAACTGGAGGATCGCCTTGGTCGCCTCGCTCGGCTGGTCGCCCTCGAACAGCGGCTGGCCCTCGTCGAAATCACCGACCGCATTGGCCGTCGGATCGAAGCACAGCGAAAGCTCGTCGCTGTCGGGCCGAAGCCGCGCGAGCAGAAACGGGTAGCGGCGAATATAGGCGGGGATATAGGCATTGGCGTCGAGCGGCCGACCGTCCTCGTCGAGGAACACGTTCACGCCCTCATTGAGCCCCATCAGCGCGATCGGGATCGGGTTGTCGCCGACCGAAAAGACGATCGGATAGTGCCGCTGCACGAGGGTGAATTCGTCGACGGTCACGGGGATGGCGTGGGTGTGCCCGACCTGCGCCATGCGCAGGATGGTTCGGACCTTCATCTTGCCGTGCTGGGTCGCGTTGAGCGGCTCGAGGGCATTGTAGAACAGGGGCAGGTTCTGGGTCGGGGCGGCGGTCGCCATCGAAATTCTTCTCCTGGGGCCCGGACTTATGGCCGCACTCGCGCCAGCCCGCCGGCAAATCGGTCGAGGCGCCTCTATTGGCCTTGCCCTGGTTAGGCAAGCGGCGTCGGGACGCGAGGCCGGCAGGCGTCTCAGTTCATTGAACATTCAACGCCTCGCTGCGAAGCCCTCGGCGATGGCGGTGGGCAGCAGATGATTTCGGGGACGATCGTCAGTTTCGTGCCGCTCTTGCTCGGCCTTTTCGCCGCGCAGCCTGGAGTGATGTCGCAGTCCGTCACCCGCCTGGTGGTCGAGGACCAGCTGATCCTCAAGGTTCCGATCCGCCCACGCCCGCTGTCGCCGCAGTTCGAATGGCGCGAGCGCAAAGGTCCCAAATGCATCCCCGCGAATGCCATCCGCGGCGCGCTCCTCTCGGGGCCGCAGCAGGTGGATTTCGTGCTTGCCGAGCGGCCGCGGCGGATGCGCGCAGAGCTCCAGGAGGACTGCCCTGCGCTCGACTTCTACAAGGGGTTCTACCTCCAGCCGGAGGACGAGCGGCTCTGCGCCGGCCGCGATGCGATCCATGTGCGCACGGGCGGAAGCTGCACGATCGAGCGCTTCAGGCAGCTGGTTCCCAAGTTGCGCGATTAACCTTGGAATCCAGCAGCCGAACACCCACATTTCGTGACAAGTAGGTTGCTTGACAACTTCTGGGGCTTCGCACAGTCCGGTTGACGCGCCGGCGACAAGTCGTTGCGTGCCCATCCTTCACTTGGAGAATCAATGTCTTTTGCCGATCTCGGCCTTTCCGACGAATTGCTCCGCGCGGTCGCGGACAGCGGCTATGACAAGCCGACCCCGATCCAGAGCGCGGCCATCCCGTCGGTGCTGATGGGCAAGGACCTGGTTGGAATCGCCCAGACCGGAACCGGCAAGACGGCGGGCTTCGTCCTGCCCATGATCGACATCCTGCACCAGGGGCGCAGCCGCGCGCGCATGCCGCGCTCGCTGATCCTCGAGCCGACGCGCGAGCTGGCGATGCAGGTGGCGGAGAATTTCGAGAAATACGGCAAATATCACCCGCTTTCGATGGCGCTGCTGATGGGCGGGGTGCAGATGGGCGACCAGATCAAGGCGCTCGAAAAGGGCGTCGACGTGCTGATCGCGACGCCGGGGCGGCTGATGGACCTGTTCGGCCGCGGCAAGATCATGCTCAACGATTGCAAGCTGCTGGTGATCGACGAAGCCGACCGGATGCTCGACATGGGCTTCATCCCGGACATCGAGGAGATCTGCGCCAAGCTCCCGAAGAACCGGCAGACCCTGCTGTTCTCGGCGACCATGCCGCCGCCGATTCAGAAGCTAGCGCAGAAATTCCTCACCGACCCCAAGACTGTCGAGGTTGCGCGGCCGGCGACGGCGAACGTCAATATCGAGCAGCGGCTGGTCGAGGTTCGCGCCGACAAGAAGAGGGATGCGCTTCGCGACATCCTGCGCCACGAGGAATTCAGGAACGCGATCGTCTTCGCCAACCGCAAGACGACCGTTCGCGAGCTCGCCTCCAGCCTCAAGCGCTCGGGCTTCGCGGCCGGGCAGATCCAGGGCGACATGGACCAGTCCGACCGCATCGCCGAGTTCGACCGGTTCAAGAATGACGAGATCACGATCCTGGTCGCCTCGGACGTTGCCGCCCGCGGGCTCGACGTCAAAGGCGTCAGCCACGTCATCAACTTCGACGTTCCGTGGCAGCCTGACGACTACATCCACCGCATCGGCCGCACCGGCCGCGCGGGGCTGACGGGGATCGCGATCACGCTCGCCACGCGCGAGGATTCCGAAGCAATCGCCCGCATCGAGAAGCTGATCGGTCACAAGATCCCGCGGGCAGGCGGCAAGCCGTCCGAGGAGCCGGCCAGTGCGGAGAAAACGGCAGCCGAACCGGCGAAGGCCGACAAGGCCGCGCGCGCAAAGCCGGCGAAGGCTGAGAAAGCGCCCGCCGCTTCGCCGCCGAAGCAGAAGCGGGCGACCAAAGCCAAGCCTGAGCAGCGGTCCAGTCCCTCGCCGGTGCTCGAAGATATCAAGAGCGAGTGGAACGGCCCGCTGCCGAGCTTCCTCTCGGTAAGCGCCGACTAGTCACAATGGTGACACTGGAAAGCGCTTCAGCGCATTCCTAGCTGCGGTCCCGGACAGGAAAGGGATCAGGCATGAGCGACTATGTGCTTCCGAAAGTGTGGACCTGGGACCAGCCGAGCGGCGGGCAGTTCGCCAACGTCAACCGACCCGTTGCGGGCCCCACGCACGAACAAGATCTTCCTCTCGGAAAGCACCCGTTCCAGCTTTACTCGCTGTCGACGCCCAATGGGCAAAAAGTCTCGATCATGTTCGAGGAGCTGCTCGAGAAGGGGCACGAGGACGCCGAATATGACGCCTGGCCGATCCGCATTGGCGAGGGCGACCAGTTCGGAAGCGGCTTCGTCGCGGTGAACCCCAATTCGAAGATCCCGGCGCTCCTCGACCGCAGCGGCGCCGAGCCGGTGCGGGTGTTCGAAAGCGGCGCCATCCTCGTTTACCTCGCCGAGAAGTTCGGGGAATTCCTCCCAACCTCCGGCGCAGCGCGCGCGGAAACCCTTTCCTGGCTGTTTTGGCAGGTGGGCAGCGCGCCCTTCCTCGGCGGCGGCTTCGGCCATTTCTTCGCCTACGCGCCGGAGAAGATGGAATATCCAATCAACCGCTATTCGATGGAGGCCAAGCGCCAGTTCGACGTGCTCAACCGCCGCCTCGCGGAAAACGAATATATTGCGGGTCCGGATTACACGATCGCCGACATCGCGATCTGGCCCTGGTACGGCGGAGTCGCGCTCGGCCGCAGCTACGAAGGCGCCGACACCTTCCTCGCGACCCGCGAATATGAGCATGTGATGCGCTGGGCGAAGCAGATCGATGCCCGTCCGGCGGTGAGGCGTGGCCGAATCGTCAACAAGCTGACCGGCGACGAAAGCGAGCAGCTCCACGAGCGCCACGACGCGAGCGACTTCGAGCGGCGGACGCAGGACAAGCTGGACCCGGCGGACGAGGCCGAAGCGGTGAAGGACGACGCGATCTAGGTTCCTCCCTCCCTGAAAGGGAGGGACTGAGGGTGGGTGCGAGCGAATGGCCTCGATGGCCACGAGCGAGCTTCTTCAGCCGCATCGAGCGACTTCAGAAACACCCACCCCTGCCCCTCCCTTCCAGGGAGGGGAGTTATGTACGCCGATACCGCCCCAGGAACGCCCGCGCGAACTCCCGCAGCCGCTGCCCCGCAATCGCGTCGCGCAGGGCCTGCATCAGCCGCTGGTAGAACCACAGATTGTGTTGGGTCATCAGCATCGCGCCGAGGATTTCGCCCGATTTCACGAGATGGTGGACATAGGCGCGGCTGAAGGTGGTGCACGCCGGGCAGCGACATCCCGGCTCGATCGGGTCACGGTCTTCCGCGAAGCGCGCGTTGCGCAGGTTCAGCGGGCCGTCGGCGGTGAACGCCTGCCCCGTCCGCCCCGAACGGGTCGGGAGCACGCAGTCGAACATGTCGATCCCGCGCACCACCGCCTCGACGATGTCGTCGGGCTTGCCGACGCCCATCAAATAGCGCGGCCGGTCCGCCGGAACCATGTCCACGGCGAAATCGAGGCAGCCGAGCATGGCCTCCTGCCCCTCCCCGACCGCGAGCCCGCCGACCGCATAACCGTCGAAACCGATCTCAATCAGCGCCTCGGCGGACGCGCGCCGCATGCCCTCGTCGAGCGCGCCCTGCTGGATGCCGAAGATCGCTCCGCGCTCGGCATGCTCGCCCCCGCGGTCGAATTCCTCGCGGCTGCGCTTCGCCCAGCGGATCGAGCGCTCCATCGCCTCGCGCTGCGCCTCGGGGGTCGACGTGGTCGGCACCAGCTGGTCGAACTGCATGACGATGTCCGAGCCGAGCAGCCGCTGAACCTCGATCGACCGTTCGGGCGAGAGCATGTGCCGCGACCCGTCGAGATGGCTGGCGAAAGAAACCCCCTCTTCCGTGACCTTCGTCAAATCGCTGAGGCTCATCACCTGATAGCCGCCGCTGTCGGTCAGGATCGGCCGCTCCCAGCCCATGAACTCGTGCAGCCCGCCGAGCCTCGCCACCCGCTCAGCGCCCGGGCGGAGCATCAGGTGGTAGGTGTTGCCGAGGATGATGTCGGCGCCGCTCGCTCGCACTTCCTCCGGCCGCATCGCCTTCACCGTCGCCGCCGTCCCGACCGGCATGAAGGCCGGCGTGCGGATCTCGCCGCGCTGCATGGCGATCGAGCCGGTGCGCGCAGCACCGTCGGTCGCGGAGATGGAGAAGGAGAAGCGTGTCACGCGCCGGTCACTTGCGCTTCAGTTATGGTCATGTTACATGACCAGTCATAGGAGGTGACCATGAAAGCGGAGTTGATTAGTGTCACCGATTTCAAGGCGCATTGCCTCGAACTGTTCGATCGGCTGACCAAGGGAACGCTGGACTGCATCGAGGTAACCCGCCGTGGAAAGGTCGTGGCCATCGTGAAACCGCCTGCAGCGCAAGAAAGCGAAGCACAAGCCGTGCATGGCTGCATGAAGGGCATGGCACTCGTCACACCAGGGGTCGACCTGACGCAGCCTGTGTTCGACGGAGCAATCGAAGCTGCCGAAGGTCTCTAATGCCTGGTGCAAACGCTCTTCTCCTCGATACGCATGCCGCAATCTGGCTGCTGGAAGGGCAACTTAGCGACGCTTCGTTCGCGCAAGTCGTTGCCGCCGGACTCCTGAATGGCGTGTTCGTGTCGCCCGTTTCCGGCTGGGAAGTTGGATTGCTGGCGCGGCCGCGGCCAAACGGTCAGCCGCTCGTTACATTCAAACCTGATCCCCAAACGTGGTTCGCGAACTTGCTCGCCCAGCCAATCATCAACGAAGCGCCGCTGACGTCAAAAATTGCAATCGATTCCTCATTTCTCCCGCAGCCCTTCCATAATGATCCGGCCGACCGCCTGCTCGTATCCACGGCGCGCGAAATGAACATACCGCTGCTTACCCGCGACAAGCGCATCCTCGATTATTCGGCGGCCGGTCACGTGCAGGCGATCGCCTGCTGATCCTTGCACGTAGCTCATGGCAATCCATCGCTGGCCTGTTAGGAGCGCCGCGATGCCGCGTATCGAAGACATCGACAGCTTTGTGTTCATCGTCGGAGCGCCGCGGTGCGGGACGACCACCATGGCGCGCTGGCTCCAGGCGCATCCGCAAATCCTGTTCCCATTTGTCAAGGAGCCGCACTTCTTCTCGCAACACGACCTGCGGGGCCTCGACGAACCCGAACTCAGGCGCCGCATCGAGCACGACTATCTCGACCATTTCTTCACGGAGCCCGAGGGCGAGCGGAGCATCGGCGCCGATTCTTCGGTGTCTTACCTGTACACGCCCGAGCAGCTCGACCCGGTATTGAAGCTGTGGCCCAACTCGCGCTTCGTCGTCGGCGTGCGCGACCCGCTGACCTTGCTCCCGTCGCTCCACAAGCGGCTGATCTTCACGGGCGACGAGAATATCCGCGGGTTCGAGGACGCCTGGGCCGCCGTTCCCGACCGCGCGGCCGGCCGCCGCATCCCGTGGAGCGCGATCGAGCCGCGCTGGCTGCGCTATGACGAAGCGGCGCGGTACGGGGCCTATGTCGAACGGCTGTTCCAGGCCGTCGGCAGGGAGCGGTGCCTGGTGATGGTATTCGACGACCTGGTCGCCGACCCGCGGGGACAGCACCGCCGCTTGCTCGAGTTCGCCGGCCTGCGCGCCGTGCCCGCCCCCGAGATGAAGGCCGAGCGCCAGGGCAAGGCCGTGCGCTCCATCTATCTCCAGAAGCTGCTCAAGCGCCCGCCGCGGTTCCTGCTGCCCTATTTCGCGAGCATGCGGCACCGCGCCCGCTTCGACAAAGAGGCGAGCAAGCAGATCGGCAGCACGTCCGCCAAGCCCTCGATCTCGCTCCGCAAGCGCCTGCTCCACTGGAACAGGATGCCCGACGAGAAGCGGCCCGTCCCGCTTCCGGTGCAGCGCGAAATCAAGGCCCATTTCCAGGAGGAGGTCGACAAGCTCGGCGCGCTGATCGGCCGCGACCTCGGCCACTGGCTGCAGCCGCGGGAGTAACCACGGCGCGGCGCGCCGCGCGGCGAATTCACTGACGGCGCCGCCGCATGGTGATAAATATCGCCCTCCCGACTCGGAAGGGGAACCAGCATGGCAACGATGGCACCGCCGAGCCCGGCCCAGACGATGGAGCCGGACCCGCAGAAGCTCGAGAATTTCATGCACAAGATGGTCGGCGACATGGCCGCCGCGATAAGTGGAAGCCTGGTCATCACGGGCACCAAGCTGGGCCTGTACAAGGCACTCGCCGAGATCGGGCCAGCGAGCAGCGCCGAGCTCGCGCAGCGCCTCGACCTGGACGAACGCTACGTTCGCGAATGGCTGTCGGCCCAGGCGGCTTCGGGCTTCGTCGATTATGACGCGGAGAGCGGCCGCTTCTCGCTCAACGCGGAGCAGCGAATGGCGCTCTCGAACGAGGATTCGCCGGTCTATGTCGCCCCGGCGTTCGAGCTGATTGCCTCGACTTACATCGACGAGCCGAAGATCACCGACGCGTTCCGCAGCGGCGAAGGCGTCGGCTGGCACGAGCATCACGAATGCCTTTTCCACGGAACCGAGAAATTCTTCCGCCCGGGCTACCGCGCCAATCTCGTCGCGGGGTGGATTCCGGCGCTCGACGGCGTGTTCGACAAGCTGAGGTCAGGCGCCAAGGTCGCCGACATCGGCTGCGGGCACGGTGCCTCGACGATCATCCTGGCCGAGGCCTTCCCGAACAGCGCCTTCTTCGGCTTCGACTATCACGACAGGTCGATCGAGCGCGCGCGCGAAGCCGCAAAGGAAGCTGGCGGTCTCGAGAACGTGCGGTTCGAGGTCTCCTCCGCGAAGGAGGCGCCAGGGCACGACTTCGACCTGGTCTGCACCTTCGACTGCCTGCACGACATGGGCGATCCCGTCGGCGCGGCGCGGCATATTCGCGAGATGCTGAAGCCGGACGGCACCTTCATGATCGTCGAACCGAGGGCGGGCGACGAGCTGACCGAGAACCTCAACCCGGTCGGCCGGATGTATTATTCGGCGTCGACGATGATCTGCACCCCGGGTTCGAAGGCGCAGGAAGTCGGGCTGGCGCTCGGTGCGCAAGCCGGCGAAAAACGGCTGAGCGCGGTGCTGCACGAGGCCGGCTTCACAACCGTCCGCCGCGCGGCCGAGACACCGTTCAACATGGTGATGGAGGCCAGGCCTTAAGCAGCAGGCAGCAGCAGGCTCGCGTCGCCGTAGGAGTAGAAGCGGTAGCCTGCGTCGATGGCGTGGGCATAGGCCGACTTCATCACCTCGAGTCCCATCAGTGCGCTGACCAGCATGAACAGGGTCGAACGCGGCAGATGGAAGTTGGTGATCAGCCCGTCGATCGCCCTGAAGCGGTAGCCGGGCGTGATGAAGATCGCCGTGTCGCCTTCAAACGGGCGGATGACGCCGTCCTCGCCGGCAGCGCTTTCGAGCAGGCGCAGGCTGGTCGTCCCGACCGAGATCAGCCGGCCGCCGGAGCGGCGGACGGCGTTCAGCCGGTCCGCGGTGGCGGCATCGATGCGGCCCCACTCGGCGTGCATCTGGTGCTCCTCGATCCGCTCGCTTTTCACCCGAAGGAAGGTACCCGCGCCGACGTGGAGCGTCAGCGTTTCGCGGCCGATTCCCTTCGCATCGAGCGCCTTGAGCAGCCGCGGCGTGAAGTGCAGCGCCGCAGTCGGTGCGGCGACCGCCCCCTCCTCGCGCGCGAACATCGTCTGGTAATCCTCGCGGTCGGCCTCATCCACCTTGCGGCGCGAGGCAATGTAGGGCGGCAGCGGCATCCGCCCGGCACGCTCGAGCAGCAGCTCAACCGGCTCCTCGCCGTCGAAATGCAGGAGCGCCGATCCATCGTGCGCCTTGTCGACGACGGACGCTGCCACGCCTTCGCCGAAGTCGATCGTATCGCCGACCCGCGCCCGCTTCGCGTTGCGCAGGAACGCCCGCCATTCTCGCGGGCCCTCGCGCTTGTGCAGGGTGGCGCCGATGCTCGCCTCGCCCCGCCGGCCCTCGAGCTGCGCCGGGATCACCTTGGTGTCGTTGAAGACGAGCACGTCGCCGCGGCGGAGCAGGTCGGGAAGCTCGACCACTCCATGATCGGAAATATCCCCGCCACCGACCAGCAGCAGCCGGGCACTGTCGCGCGGCCGCGCGGGGCGCAGCGCGATCCGATCGGGAGGAAGCTCGAAATCGAAATCGGAGAGGTGCACGCGGGCGCGCTTAGCCGCCCAGATAGGCCTTCACAATTTTGGTCGGGTTGGCCGGCGGCTCGCCGCGCTCGATCCTGTCGACGGCATCCATGCCTTTCACGACGCGGCCGATGACGGTGTAGCGTCCGTCGAGCTCGGCGTTGGGCACGAACATGATGAAGAACTGGCTGTTGGCGCTGTCGTCGGTCTCGGCCCGCGCCGCGCCGACGGTTCCGCGCAGGAACGGCACCGGCGTGAACTCGGCCTTGAGGTCGGGCAGCTCGGAGCCGCCTTCGCCCGTGCCCTCGGGATCGCCGCCCTGCGCCATGAAGCCGGGCATGACACGATGGAAGGTGAGGCCGTTGTAGAAGCCGCGCCGGACGAGAGTCTGGATGCGCTCGATATGGTGCGGCGCAAGATCCGGCCGCAGCACGATCTCGACCGTCCCGCCGTTCGACAGGTCCAGGAACCAGTGATTGGCCGGATTGGCAGTCACCTCCGCGGGCGGCGCAATGCTGGGCGCCGCTGTCGGTGCGGGCGCGGCAGCCATCAACAATGCGGCGAGCGGAGCCGCGAACAGAGCCTTGACGATCATTTTCCTCCCCGAACCTGGATGGTTGTGCTGCGCCCGAGGCCCTGACTTCAGCGTGAACCGCCATTGAGGTGCCGGCGCACGTCCTCGGCGACGGCGGGCGGAACGAACTTGTCGATCGACCCGCCGTAGCGCGCAATTTCCTTGACCAGCTTGGACGCGATCGGCTGGAGCGAGACGTCCGCCATCAGGAAGACGGTCTCGATATCGTCATTGAGCTGCTGGTTCATCCCCGCCATCTGGAACTCATATTCGAAATCCGCGACGGCCCTGAGCCCACGCAGAATGGCGGTGGCGCCCTGCTCTTCCGCGAACTCCATCAGCAGCGAATCAAACTCCACCACGTCGATGTTGCCGGGGATTTCCGCGATCTCGCGGCGAACCATCTCGAGCCGCTCGGCCACCGAGAACATCGGCTCCTTCGACGGGTTCGTGGTCACGCCGATGACCAGCTTGTCGACGAGGTGCGCACCGCGCCGGATGATGTCGAGGTGGCCGAGCGTGAGGGGATCGAACGTCCCGGGATAGACCGCCACTTTCATCAATGGTCTCTTTCTATCGCGAATCGCGCGATGGCACGCAGCAGGTCGGCCTCGCCCCCGTGGCCCGATAGATGCTCGATCGCCTGGTTGACGAGGTAATCGGCCTGCTGCCGCGCCCGCTCCTCGCCGAGGAGCGACACGAAGGTGGCTTTACCCGCATGCGCGTCGCGCCCCGTCGGCTTACCCGCCGCAGCCTCATCGCCGCTATGGTCGATCAGGTCGTCGGCGATCTGGAATGCAAGGCCGATGTTGCGGGCGTAGCCGCGATAGGGCGTCCGCGCGTCGGGCGGCGTCTTGTTCATGATGCATGCCGCCTCGACCGAATATTCGATCAGCGCGCCGGTCTTGAGCTGCTGCAGCCGGGTGATCGAGCTGAGATCCAGCTCCTTCCCCTCGGCCGCGAGGTCCATCATCTGCCCGCCGGCCATGCCGTTCGGCCCGGCCGCCCGCGCCAGCTCGAGGATCAGGTCCGAGCGCACCCACGGGTCGTCGTGAGTCGCCGGATGCGCGAGTATCTCGAAGGCGAGCGCGTGCAGGCTGTCCCCGGCGAGCACCGCCGCCGCCTCGCCGAACGCCTTGTGCACCGTCGCCTTGCCGCGCCTAAGCTCGGCATCGTCCATGCACGGCAGGTCGTCGTGGATCAGCGAATAGACGTGGATCGCCTCGATCGCGCAGCCGACCCGCAGCGCGCGTTCGCGGTCGATCGCGAACAGGCGCGATGCGGCCATCGTCAGCAGCGGGCGAAGTCGCTTGCCGCCGCCGATCGCGGCGTGCCGCATCGCCTCGTAGAACAACTCGCGGCTGTCGCCCGGGGGACCGAGGAGCTGCGCGAAGAATCGGTCGACATCGACCGAGAGGGTCTTCGCCTCTGCCTCGAGCTCGTGCGCCAGCCGGTCGATCGTTTCAACCGGCATCGAACGGCTTGAGACCGGCCGGCTTGCCGTCGCTTCCGAACGCAATCTGCTCGATGCGCGCCTGCGCGTCCTTGAGCCGCGCCTCGCAATGGCGCCGAAGCCGGTCGCCTTCCTGGTACAGCTCGATCGACTGGTCGAGCGGCGCCTCGCCTTTCTCCAGCGTGCGCACGATCTCCTCGAGGCGCTTGAGCGCATCCTCGAAGCTGAGCTGGTCGACGTTGCTCGTCTCGGCAGTGGCCATGAGCCTGAGTGTGAGCCGCGAGGCGGTTCAAATCAAGCGAACGGCTATTCGCTCGGACGGTTGGTGAAGGGGTCGCGGATGCCGGGGAAGATCTCGTCGCGAAGTTCCTCGTCGCCGGCCTCGGCGAGCGCAGCCTCGGCATCGCGGACGTGCTGCTCGCGCTCGCGCCGAAGCTCCTCGATCAGCGCCTCGCGATCGCCCTCGAAACGCGTGTCCACCGGCGCCGCGACGCCGGCCGCCTTCGCGGCCTTGGCGACCGCCGCATCGAGCTCGCGCTGCGTCGTCAATCCGAGCGTGACCGGGTCCTTCGGCGTGATGTTCGCCATGTTCCAGTGAGTCCGGTCGCGGATTGCGGCAATGGTGGTGCGCGTGGTGCCGATCAGCTTGCTGATCTGGCCGTCGGTGACGTCGGGATGATTCTTGATGATCCAGGCGATCCCGTCGGGCTTGTCCTGGCGCTTGGAAACCGGCGTGTAGCGCGGCCCGCGGGTGCGGCGGACCTCTTCCGGCGCTTTGTGCATCTGGAGCTGGTGGTCGGGATCATTCTGTCCCTTCACGATCTCCTCGTGGGTCAGCTCGCCCGCGCGGATCGGATCGCGGCCGGTCAGCTTGGTCGCCGCGGTATCGTCGGCGATCGCCTGAACCTCGAGGATGTGGAGACCGCAGAACTCGGCGATCTGGTCGAACGTCAGCGACGTATTCTCGACCAGCCACGCAGCGGTCGCATGGGGCATCAGGGGCTGGGCCACTGGGATGTCTCCGTTTTTACAAACAAATTGGGCCGCCCCTCTCGGAGCGGCCGGCTTGAGCGCGATGTAACCTTCGACAGCCTTGCATTCAACAAACTTCTCTAGCCGCCGACCTCCAGCACAATCTTGCCGACATGTTCGCCCGCTTCCATCCGCTCGTGCGCCGCGTTCGCCTCGGCTAGCGGAAAGCTGCTGTCGATCACCGGCTTGAGCCTGCCGCCCTCTACATAAGGCCACACCGTTCGTGCCATCTCGTCGGTGACCATTGTCTTGAACTCGATCGATCGGGAGCGCAGCGTCGACCCGGTCAGGGTCAGCCGCCGCCGCATGATGTCGAACAGCGCGATCTCCGCCGTCGGCCCGCGCTGGACGGCGATCGAGACGTGCCGCCCCTCCTTTGCCAGGCAGGCAAGATTGCGCGGCACATAATCGCCGCCGACCATGTCCACGACCACGTTCACCCCGGCCTGCGCGGTGACTCGGTGGACCTCCTCGACAAAATCCTGCTCGCGATAGTTGATCGCCGCCGCGGCCCCGAGCTCGAGCGCTCGCGCGCATTTCTCGTCCGTGCCGCAAGTCACGATCATCTTGAGCCCGAACAGCCGTCCGAGACCGATCGCCATCGTCCCGATCCCGCTGGTGCCGCCGTGGACCAGCACCCAGTCTCCGTCCGCCGCGAAGCCGCGCTCGAACAAATTGACCCAGACGGTGAAGAGCGTCTCCGGCATGGCCGCCGCTTCGATCAGCGAAATCGCGTCGGGTACGAACAGACAGGTGCCGATCGGCGCCGGGCAATATTCGGCATAGCCGCCGCCGGCGACCAGCGCACAGACGTTGCGGCCGATCAGCTCGTCGGGGCCTTCGACGACCTCGCCGGCAATCTCCAGGCCGAGGATGTCGGGCGCGCCGGGCGGCGGCGGGTAAAGCCCCTTGCGCTGGAGGATGTCGGGCCGGTTGACGCCCGCCGCGGCGACCTTGACCAGCACCTCGCCGGGGCCGGGCCGGGGCACCGGCCGTTCCACGATCAGCAGTTCGTCGCCGGTGTCGGGCGGCGGCGCGACGACTGCCGTCATGGTGGATGGAAGTGAGCTGCTCACCTGCCGCGGCTTATTGACTTGCGCTGTTCTTGGGTCAACGATTCCGCGGTGGATTTGGACGAGCTTTTCCCGAGCAAGCCGGACGACCCGCTCGTCGCGCTTGCGAAGCAGGACCTCGACCCCTTGTCGATCGAGGAGCTGAAGGCGCGCGTCGAGGCGCTCAACGTTGAAATCGCCCGCGTCGAGGACCACATGCGCCGGGCGCAACACCACCGCTCCGCGGCGGAAGAGCTGTTCAAGAAATCGTGATGCCGATGTCATGCGAAACGTGTCGCATGACGGTGCCATTCAGCCTGCCAACAGCTCGCAAGGCGATAATCTGGGGAAAAGCCGGGAAACGGCACTTGATTGCCGCGTTCGCGCGTATGACATTCGAATCAAAGCCCGCGGGGCTCTCCGCGGGAGCGGGAGTATCTGTCTAAATGCCTAGTTTCGCTCGCGAACTCGAACAAACCCTCCACAATGCCCTGGGGGAGGCCAGCAAGCGCCGGCACGAGTATGCGACCCTCGAGCATCTGCTGATCGCGCTCGTCGATGACGAGCATGCGTCGAAGGTAATGACCGCCTGCGGCGTCAGCCGGGACGAGCTTCGGACATCCGTGAAGCAATATCTCGACAACGAGCTCGGGGCTTTGGTCGCCGACAGCGCCACCGACCCGACTCCGACCAGCGGCTTCCAGCGCGTCGTCCAGCGCGCGATCCTGCACGTCCAGTCGTCGGGCCGCGACGAGGTCACGGGCGCCAACGTGCTCGTCGCCCTCTTCTCCGAGCGCGAGAGCTACGCCGTCTATTTCCTGCAGCAGCAGGACATGAGCCGGCTCGACGCGGTCACCTACATCAGCCACGGCGTCGGCAAGGGCGAGGCCGCCGCCGAGCCGCGCGCGCCCGAAGGCGCCGAGGAGAAGAGCGAGAAGGAAGGCGGCAAGAAGGAATCAGCGCTCAAGCAGTTCACCGTCGACCTCAATGAAAAGGCGAGGGCCGGCAAGGTCGACCCGCTGATCGGCCGCATGCCCGAGGTCGACCGGACGGTGCAGATCCTGTGCCGCCGCTCGAAGAACAACCCGCTTTACGTCGGCGATCCCGGCGTCGGGAAGACCGCGATCGCGGAAGGCCTCGCGCGCAAGATCGTCGAGGGCGACGTGCCCGAGGTGCTCAAGGGCGCGGTCATCTACGCGCTCGACATGGGCGCCTTGCTCGCCGGCACCCGCTACCGCGGCGACTTTGAGGAGCGGCTGAAATCGGTCGTCTCCGAGCTCGAGAAGCTCCCCAACGCGATCCTCTTCATCGATGAGATCCACACGGTGATCGGCGCCGGCGCGACCTCCGGCGGCGCGATGGACGCGTCCAACCTGCTCAAGCCGGCGCTATCCAACGGCGCGATCCGCTGCGTCGGGTCGACCACCTACAAGGAATTCCGCAACCATTTCGAAAAGGACCGCGCGCTTCTGCGCCGGTTCCAGAAGATCGACGTCAACGAGCCCTCGATCGAGGACACGATCAAGATCATCGCCGGCCTGCGCTCCTCGTTCGAGGGGCACCACAACGTCCGCGACACCCCCGACGCGATCAAGTCGGCGGTCGAATTGAGCGCGCGCTACATCCATGACCGCAAGCTGCCCGACAAGGCGATCGACGTGATCGACGAGGTCGGCGCGATGCAGATGCTGGTGCCGCCGAGCCGCCGCAAGAAGGTCATCACGCCCAAGGAGATCGAAGCGGTCGTGGCGACCATGGCGCGAATCCCGCCCAAGTCGGTCAGTGCCGACGACAAGCAAACGCTTTCCCATCTCGAGGCCGACCTCAAGCGCGTTGTGTTCGGGCAGGATCTCGCGATCGAGAAGCTCGCCTCGGCGATCAAGCTCAGCCGCGCAGGCCTTCGCGATCCCGACAAGCCGATCGGCAATTATCTGTTCAGTGGCCCGACCGGCGTCGGCAAGACCGAGGTCGCGCGCCAGCTCGCCTCGATCATGGGCATCCCGCTGCAGCGCTTCGACATGTCCGAATATATGGAGCGTCACGCGGTCAGCCGGCTGATCGGCGCGCCCCCGGGCTATGTCGGCTACGACCAGGGCGGGCTTCTCACCGACGCGGTCGACCAGCACCCGCACAGCGTGCTCCTGCTCGACGAGATCGAGAAAGCACACCCGGACCTGTTCAACATCCTGTTGCAGGTGATGGACCACGGCAAGCTCACCGATCATCACGGCAAGACGGTCGACTTTCGCAACTGCATCCTGATCATGACTACCAATGCCGGGGCGTCGGACATGGCGCGCGAGAGCATCGGCTTCGGCGCGGCCAGCCGCGAAGACGCTCAGGAAGACGCGGTCAAGAAGATGTTCACGCCGGAATTCCGCAACCGCCTCGATGCGATTGTCCCGTTCGCCTATTTGCCGCCGGCGGTGGTCGCGCGCGTCGTCGACAAGTTCATCCTCCAGCTCGAGCTGCAGCTCGCCGACCGCAACGTGCATATCGAGCTCGACGACGAGGCCCGCGAGTGGCTGACCAGTCGCGGCTACGACAAGCTCTACGGCGCGCGCCCGATGGGCCGCCTCGTCCAGGAGAAGATCAAGCAGCCGCTCGCCGAGGAGCTGCTGTTCGGCAAGCTGGTCAATGGCGGCGAGGTGAAGGTCCGGATCAAGGACAATGCCCCGAGCTTCGAGATCGTCCCCGCCCCGCCCAAGGCGGCGAGGGCCAAGCCGAAGGCGAAGGCCAAGGCTCCGGCGAAAAAGAAGGCCGGCGGCGAGGAAGCGCCCGCGGCGGAATAGTCGCCGACTGCATGGAAAGGCGAAGGGCCGGGAGGAAGCTCCCGGCCTTTTCGTCTGAGTCTGGAAGCTCGAAGGTCCGCTCTGAAATGAAAAGCTGACGCGCGTCGATGCGACTTTGCCTTGCGCCATTCACGAGGCGCAGGCGAATCCCCTCAGCCTGATGTCGGG